>NZ_JARVRI010000028.1:0-27325 GCF_030209785.1 Arthrobacter sp. efr-133-TYG-120 | reverse complement strand
CTGCGCTGAACGCGTTCGCGATTACCTTCGCCGGCCGGTTCGAAAGAACCACTCAATAATGTAAATCGGCCGGAGCCGTGTAGTTCAAGCTGATGGGATCTGAAGGAGGCGCTTTGTGTCTGTTTAGACGAGTACGTCAGATAATTTCAGTAGGTCTGCTGGTGCTTCTTAGCGCATTCACCTTTCATCATTTGGGTTGCGGTCAGTGGTCCCTCAGGTTAGTGAGCTGGGCTCGTAGGTCTGCCTTGCGGATCTTGCCGCTGGCCGTCCGGGGCATCTCGCTGACAAATGCGAAGGACTTAGGGATCTTGTAGCGCGCCAGCCGGCCGGCCAAGTGTGTACGGACTTCGTCCTCGGTCAGCTGCGCGCCTTCGCGAAGCAGAATCACTGCCCGCGGGACTTCGCCCCACTTCTCGTCCAGTACGCCGATCACCGCGACGCTGGCCACGGCCTGGAGATCGGTGATGGCTTGCTCCACTTCCGCGGGGTAGATGTTTTCGCCGCCGGAGATGATCATGTCCTTGAGTCTGTCCGAGATGAAGACAAAGCCGTCAGTGTCCTTGTATCCCATGTCCCCGGACCTGAACCAACCGTCAGCCGTAATGGCCTGATCCATGGCATCGGGCCTGTTCCAGTACTGGCCGATGACGTTCGGGCCCTTAATGTGTATTTCTCCCACAGTTTCCGGCGGCGCCTCGCTGCCGTCGAAGTCAGCAATCCGCACATCGGTGAAGAAGTGCGGCAACCCTGACGACCCCGCTTTTTCCCGCGAACGGTCCGCCGGAAGTGTCGTCGCTCCCGGGGCAGTCTCGGTCATTCCGTAGCCGTTAGAGAAATGCAGTCCACGTTCCTCGTAGGCTTCCAGGACCCTCATGGGCACGGCGGAACCACCGCACGTCAGCTTCTTCAGTGAGCCCAGGTCCGTGGCCACCCAGTCCGCATGCTCGCAGAGCATTTGATAGGTGGTTGGTACTCCACTGATGGTGGTGGTCCGGTGCTTTTCAATAAGGTGAAGGGTCCGCCGGGCATCGAATTTGGCTTCCAGGACCACCGTGCCACCCTTGAGCAGCGTTGGCAGCACCCCCATGTTCAGGGAGGCCACGTGGAACATCGGGGAAATCATCAGGGCTACATCCGTGGAGGTAAAATCGAAGTCCACGATCACGTTCATGCAGTTCCACACGACGTTCCCATGGGTGAGCAAGGCCCCTTTGGGCCGTCCGGTGGTGCCGGACGTGTAGAGGATCATGGCGCCGTCGTCCAGCCCCACACTGACGTCCACGAACTGGTCCGAGCCTGCAGCGAGCACCGTTTCGAAGTCCTCCACGGCAATCGTGCCTTGGCCCGCGACGTTCTCCGAAGGCGCGGCAGTGCCCTCACTGACGTCGTCGACGACGATTCGCCCCGTCAGCGGTGTGCCGTCAGAACCGCGCGTCGCAAGAACATCCAAGCTCTGGGAATGGATGAGGATCCGCGCTCCGCAGTCCTGGAGCTGGAACTGGATCTCAGGGGGTGCCAGGCGCGTATTGAGGGGTACGAAGATGGCCCCGAGCAGGCCTGCCGCGAAGAGGGTTTGGAGGAAGGCGGGGTGGTTTTCGCCCAGGTATGCCACCCGTTCGCCCTTGGCTACTCCGCGGTCCCGGAGCGAGTTGGCCAGGCGGACGCTTGCGTCCGCGAACTCTATATAGCTCAGTTCCCGGTTGCCGGTGACCAGAGCGGTCTTGTTACCGGATTTGAGGCGGCGACGCTGCAGCCAGGAGCCGATGCCGAAGTTCTCCACAGGGGTCTCCTTTCTTCGAAGTAGGGAGGGTGGATTACTTGTAGAACCGTGCCAGGAATTCTGCCACGACGGCGGGGCGTTCCTGGCCTTCGATTTCGATGGCGTTGGCGACCTTGATCTGGGCGCCGCCCTTGACCTCGGTGACCTCGGCGATGGTGGCCTGCATGCGGATGCGCGAGCCCACCTTCACAGGGGAGGTGAAACGGACCTTGTCCAGTCCATAGTTGACCTTGGTGGTGACGCCGTCGACGTCGAACAGCTCCCCCCAGAACGGGATGATGAGCGAAAGCGTGAGGAAGCCGTGCGCTATGGTGGCGCCGAACGGGCCGTCCTTGGCGCGTTCGGGGTCCACGTGGATCCACTGGTCATCGCCGGTGGCATCAGCGAATTTGTTGATCTGTTCCTGCGTAATTTCAATGTATTCAGTGACGCCGAGGTCAGTGCCGGCGAGGGTGAGCAGTTTGTCGAAATCGACAACGAGATTGGGCATCTTTGGCTCCTGGATATTTGGTTTGCGGGCTGGGGTAAACGTGCGGTTAGCCTGTGGGGCTGTCCAAGCCGAGCAGGCGGACTGCGTTGTGCTTGAGGATCTTGGGCCGGACCTCGTCCTTGAGCGGGAGGTCAGCGAACGCTCCGAGCCACTTCTGCGGGGTGATGAGCGGGAAATCCGTGCCGAACAGAACCTTGTCCTGCAGCACCGAGTTGGACATGCGGACCAACGACTCCGGGAAGTACCTCGGGGACCAGCCTGAGAGGTCGATGAACACGTTGGCCTTGTGCGTGGCGATGGAGTTCGCCTCGTCCTGCCACGGTACCGACGGGTGCGCCATGATGATCTGAAGACCAGGGAAATCGGCGGCAACGGCATCGAGCAGCAGCGGGTTGGAATAGCCCAGCTTTATGCCGTACCCGCCGGGAAGCCCTGCGCCCATGCCGTTCTGGCCGGTGTGGAAGATCGCGGGCAGGCCGAGTTCCTGGAGGGTCTCCCAGAGCGGGTAGAACTGCTCGCGGGAGGGGTCGAAGCCCTGCAGTGAGGGGTGGAACTTGAAACCGCGGGCACCCAAATCGACGGCCTGGTGCTTCGCGCCCTGGATGGCGTCGGTGCCGGTGCGCGGGTCCACACTGCCGAACGGGATCAGGACGTCGTTGTTCCGGGCGGCGCCGGCGATCAGGTCGGGGATGCTGTTCGGTTCGTTTTTGAGCTGGGTGCGGGCGTCCACGGTAAAGACGACGGCGGCCATGTTCAGCCCGCGGTAGATCTCGGCAATGCGGTCCAGGGAAGGCGTGCGGTCCTCGGCTTTGAAGTACTTCGCAGACGCCTCCGTCAGGGCCGGCGGCAGGGACTCGTGGCCGTGGCGGTCCACCTCGAGGTGGACGTGCATGTCAATCGCGTCCAGCACCGCGACATTAATGCCAAGTTCGTATCTCAAGCCGCTCACGTCAGCGAGCTTCGACAGGTTCGGGCCTGAGGTCTTCGGGAAGCGGGAGGAACTCTTCACCGACGCTTCGAAGTTTGTCGCCGAAAAGGGGAGTGAAGTTTTCCACGAGGTCCTGGTAACTCCAGCCATCTTCGCGGTATCCCGTTGCCGCGGCTTCGGGGTGGGTCCAAATCTGCAGGCGGTCTCCTCCGACGCCGATTACCTGGCCGGTGATTCCTGAGGCGGCATCTGATGCGAGGAAGGCAATCAGCCCGGAGACGTCACTGGCGGTTCCAAAACCGAGGTCGTGGCGGAAAAAGGCTGGCATAACCTCGCCGCGTTCGTCCGCTTCAACGGCCTTCTGGAAGTATGGAACGGTCTTCGTCATTGCGGTGGCCGCCACCGGTACCACCGTGTTGGCGGTGACGCCGGCCTTTTTCATTTCCAGGGACCAGGTGCGGACCATGCCTACGATTCCGGCCTTGGCTGCGGCGTAGTTGGTCTGTCCGAAGTTGCCGCGCTGCCCGGTGGGGGAGCCGATGGTGATGATCCGGCCGGCAATCGCGTTTTCCTTGAAGTAGGCGAAAGCTTCCCGGACACAGGTGAACGTGCCACGCAGATGAACACTTATCACCAGGTCGAAATCCTCATCAGTCATCTTCAACAGGCTCTTGTCCCGCAAGATGCCCGCATTGGTGACGAGGATGTCCAGCCGCCCGAACTCGGAAAGAGCGCCGGCTACGAGCGCTTTCGCAGCCTCGGTCGTGCCGACCGGTGCGACAACTGCTGACGCCCGACCTCCTTCGGCCCTTATCTCACTCACAGCATCGGCGGCGCTTATTGCATTGACGTCATTGATAATGACGGCGGCACCTTGCCGTGCCAGTTCCTTGGCGTAAGCGAGCCCGAGGCCTTGGCCGCTTCCGGTGACGATAGCTACTTTTCCCGACAAGCTCATCGCTGCTCCTTTTGCTAGCTGCCCGTGTGCATCCTGCTATAGGGCGTGGGATGCTGTTCATTATCCATGAAAATATAGATGGTTGAAAAAGTCAACGATCCTGATCTTACTGGAGTTGGTTATGACGGTCGAGACACGGGACCAATTAGAGAATGGGCCGGCCGCTAGGCTGGCATCCGCACCAATCAGTCGGGACCTGGGGTTCCTGCTCGCGAAGCTGCACACGACTGGGTCGTCTTTGAATAATCGGGCGCTGGCGGAGTTTTCGCTCAAGGAGCGCTCATACTCCGTGCTTGCCCTCGCAACCAGCGACTTGGAACCCACCCAGCGGGAAATGGCAGATTTTCTGAGCCTTGACCCCAGCCAGATCGTAGCCCTGGTCGATGAACTCGAGTCTCGGGGCCTGCTTTGCCGTTCTCCTGGGAAGCGCGACCGCCGTGCCAAGATTGTCACGGCGACCCCGGAGGGGGCCAGGCTCTTCGCAGCCGCGCAGCCCGCCGCCCGGGAGGCTGAGCGTCTGGTCCTGGCCGCTCTTCAACCGCAGGAAGCGTCAGCCCTCAAGGAACTCCTTTGCAAAGCGTTGTGGGAAAAATGAAGCCTGCGCAACAACCCCTGTTCCCTTTTCCGCGCCCATGCTCTGACATGAAAATTGCGGTGACATTGTCCCGGTGTCTGGAATATCTGGTGGGTCAGTGACGTCGGGCTGGGTTATCCGGTCCGTTGCAGGGATTCGAGTTGTCTGATGGCTCGGGTTTTGGTTCTGGAGGCAGCCGCGGTGTTCGGCCTTGTAACTCCGTCACTCGTGAGTCCATCGGAGCACGAAGGACTGCAAGTTTCTATCAGAATGTGGCGACCTCATGCATTTGAATCCGCCAAGGGCGAAGGAGGATCGCTTGTTTAGGCGCCACAATGCGGGCCGCCAAAACCCCTGCTCTTGACGCATGCATGTGACGGCCCCCACAATAAGAGAATGGCTTTCACTAATAAAACGACGGCACCCATGCCGTCCACGACCGTCAGCGTTGACGGCGGACTAAAAAAGAACGCAATTGGAACACGCGATATCGTGTTCATGCTCGTGTCAGCTGCGGCACCGCTGACCATCGTTGTGGGCATTGCCCCGCTCGCCCTCGCAGTGGGAGGGGTCGGCGCCCCGGCCATCTACGTCGTCGCGGCGTTAAGCCTGGCTCTCTTCGCCATCGGCTTCATGGCCCTGACCCGTCACGTCAACTCATACAGCGGCTTTTACGGCTACATCTCGAAAACCCTCGGCCGTGTCGTCGGCCTCGGCTCAGGCCTCACCGCATGGATGAGCTACAACGGCCTACAGATCGGCCTTTATGGACTGCTGGGAATCCAGGCCAACCTCGCCGTGAAGTCCTTGACCGGCGTGGAACTTCCATGGTGGCTCTACGGGATCGTGGCGATCGGGGCCGTTTGGTACCTGGGCTGGCGCGGGATCGACGTCGGCGCAAAGGTGGTCGCTGTCCTGCTCACCCTAGAAACCGCGATCGTTGGCATCGTCGCCGCGTTCGTCCTGGCCCAGGGCGGCGCACACGGCATCGGCTTTGAATCGTTCAGCCCGGAGGCCATCGTCTCCCCGCAGTTCGCCGCGGTCCTGGCCCTCGGTTTCTCTGCCTTCATGGGTTTTGAATCCGGAGCCCTGTACCGCGAGGAGGCCCGGGACCCCGACCGGAGCGTCCCGCGTGCCACCTACATCTCCATCGCCTTCATCGGCGCGTTCTACGCCTTCGCCGTATGGATCATTGTCCAGGCCTTCGGCCCGACCGTTGTCCAGGAGTTCGCCGCAGGCCACCTGGACGCCGGGGACACCGCTTACATCGTGGCGGGCAACTTCGCGGGCGAGTGGTGTGTGAACCTCATGAGTGTGCTGATCGTAACGAGTATCTTCGCCGCTCAATTGGCATTCCACAACACCATCAACCGCTACACGCTGTCCTTGAGCAGGGAAGGGGTCTTCCCGACGTGGGCCGGCACGATCAACCCCCGCTACCGCACGCCGTCGGCCGCGGGAATTGTCCAGTCCGTACTCGCCATCGCTTGTGTGGTTGTGTTCGCGGCATTCCAGCTGGATCCCTTCACCCAGTTCCTGATCTGGATGAACACCCCCGGAGTACTCGGCGTGCTCTTCCTGCAGGCCCTGACCAGCATCGGCGTGGTGGTGTTCTTTATCCGCCAAAAGGACAAGACACTCAAGTGGTACGTAATTCCGTCGGCCATTATCGCCACCCTCGTCATGTCCGCGGTCTCATTCCTCATGCTGAGCAACCTCGAACTGATGACCGGCTCACCGGCCGGCGGCGCCCTTAATACGATCCTCATCCTGGTCTTCCCGAGCACCTTTGTCATCGGCGTCGTCACAGCTCTCATCCTCCGCCGCGTCCGGCCGGACATTTACCAGCGCATAGGAGAGGGCAAAGGAGAATGAATCAGGAGCATAGTCTTGAGAGATGCAGACTCCCAGCAAAACCAGGCAGCTAGGACGGCCACGGACACCGAGGCTCTCACGGAAGGCAATCGGCCGCGCGGCGCTTGAGATGTTCGAAGAGGAAGAGAGCCTGTCAATCCCGAGGCTCGCGGAACGTCTCGGTGTCCGGCAGTCGTCTTTCTACAAGCACGTTACGGGTCGGCAGGAGATCATCGAACTGGCCCGTGGCGCCCTGGTGGAGAGGGCTCCGATGCCCCAGCTGACGTCCGGCAGCCTTGACGAGGTCATCCGCCAGACCTTCGACGCCCTCCGAACGGCCTACAGCCTGGCACCGGCGCTCCTTCCCCTCCTGCTCACGCAGCCGGTGTCACACCCGGCAGCCTTGGAGGCCTACGACCGGTTTGCCGAAGCGTTTGAGTTCGCCGGGGCGCCGAGGCACCTCATCCTTCCCGTTTTGGAAACCCTTGACAGCGCCGCGATCGGCGCGAGCCTCGACGCAGTGACCATGGAATCCGCTTGGAGCATCAAGGAAGAGGATCAAGGCACCTACCCCCACCTGTTCGCGGCACAGAGAGCCGTAGCAGAGTACCCCGTGGACCGCTTCAGCTTCCTCGCCGATGTCCTCTCGGCAGGATTGCGGGCCGCCATCAACGACGCCTGATCCTTCCCGGGCGGGCGTCGAACACCCGAATACAACCAGGAGTTATATCTTGACTACGCCCGAGCCCATCGATCTCGTCATCCTCTCGTCCAGCATCCTCTACGGTGAGGAGCTCTCGGAGAGGGCCGGCTTCGTCGCGGTCTCCGATGGCCGCATCGTCCTCGTCGGCCCAGCCGACGCAGCCAAGGAATGGACCGCGCGAGCTATACAGGTGATCGACGTCGGCGATGCGACAGTCTGCCCCGGCCTGATTGACGCCCACATCCACCCCATCGCCGGGGCGGACATCGCACGTGGCCTTGACCTCAAGGGACTCACCGAGCTCGACGCCGTCCGCGCCGCCCTTGCGGAACACGCCGCTTCCACGGCTCACACCGTTGGTTCCGAGTGGTTGTTCGCCTGGGGGCTCGACCCGGTCATCTTCGGGGATGCAAGCTTCAACAACTCCCTCTTCGACGGCATCCTCGACGACGAACTCGCGTTCATCACCCTGTTCGACGGCCACGCCGCACTCGTCTCCGACGCCGCCCTCAAGCTCGCCGGCATCACCGGGACGGAAGAGCTGCCGAGTACCGGCTACGTCGGCGTCGACCAGCACGGCAAGCCGAACGGCATGCTCTACGAAATGGCCGCCCAGGATCTCGTCCGCAGCATCCTTCCCCAGCTCTCCTTCGAGCAACGCGTCGACGGACTCGACAAACTCCTGCGTTCCATGGCCGAGTCCGGGCTGGTAGCGGGCCACATGCTGGACTTCGGCGTCCCCGAGACCTTTGAGGTGCTGGAGGCCCTCGAGCTCCGGGGCGATCTCGGCATTCGGCTGCGGATTTCCCCGTGGGTCATGCCCGGTGCCACCGAGGAGGATCTGCGGGCCGTGCTCGCGATGCAGGGCCGGCACGGCAGGCGCTGGCACGTTCACGGCATCAAGCTCATGATGGATGGCACCATCGACAACGGAACGGCCTGGCTCTTTGAGCCAGACACCCTCGGAGAATCCCTCCATCCGCTCTGGCACGATCCTGAGTCTCTGGCAGCAGCCATGAAGTTCTTCCACGAACACCGGATCCCCACCACCACGCACGCCATTGGTGACAAAGCCGTCTCCTTTGTCGCGCGGACCATCGGAGACCTTCCCAAGAACGGCACGGTCCACCGGATTGAGCACATCGAGTCCATCCCGGATTCGGTCTTGGCGGAAATTATCAGTGCTGGCGCCGCAACGAGCCTCCAGCCGACGCACTGCTCTCTCTACAGCCGAGCCGACCACACCGACAACTGGTCCCGCAGACTCGGCACTGAACGGGCCAACCATGCATGGCGGACCCGCGACCTCCGCGACGCCGGAGCCATCGTTGCCCTCGGTTCGGACTGGCCCATCGCCCCCTTCGACCCGCGGGCGATCATCGCCTCAGCCCAGACACGCCGCCCAGCAGGGAGGCCGGAGGTCGAGCCCGTGCAGCCGCAGCAGGCACTGTCCGCGCGTGCCGCGCTCGAAGGCTACACGAGCCAATACTGGCGGTCAGTTGGCGAAGAAGGCGGAATCGTAGAGGAGGGGGCCCGCGCCGATCTGACGGTGGTCCGGCACAATCCACTGACAACAGCGCCGGATGAGTTCGCCCAGACTCCAGTCATCTTGACCGTTGTTGACGGTGAAGTAGTTGTTGACAACCGTCCGGCCCTGGCAACGGGAATCGTTCACCTTGGCCAGGCATAGTTCCAGGCCACCGGGACGAACGTCTCCAGAGTGGAAGGAACTACGATCCAAACGGGAAAACACGGTCGAGCCTCGTGCTGGCTCCTTTTATAAGGAGCTATGAGAGTGGGTCCCGTGGCGGACTCCTCTACCGTGCGTCGTGCACGCAGTATTCGCAGGCATTCAACGGGACCGTCTTTGGCCTTGGGAACTGATTTGGTCCGGCCGTCGAGTACTGATTGAACGGCTTGGTAGGCGTCCAGCGGATCGGATTTGCCCTTCAGCCCGCGCGCGGCCCGGTTTGGTCTATTTACTTCCAGCTGACCAGTTCTGATTACCGGCGTTTGCGGCGAAAAGGCCCGGGTCCTGATACCCAGTGTCCCGTCTCATCTAAGTTGACCCACGAAAACCCCGGAATCTCGCGGATTGCGTCACCTTGCGTGACGCGAATTTCGCTGTTTTGTCTCACTTTAGTTGACCCAGATCGCAGAATCGCGGCATGTGCGGTTGATCCGAAATCCCCGGAAATACGCGGATTTTGAGACCGGTGGTCGCACTAAAATGAGACAGATCGGCCAAATGCATCATCTGTAGTGAGATTGGGTCACTTTAGGTGAGACGGGACACCCAGGAGCAGCTTCCTTTTCGGCTCCTCCCCGGCCTTGTCGTACGTCTCAATCCGCTCCTCGTACAGGAGTACGAGTTCTTTGCTGGACACCTCGCCAGTGTCCAGTGCCTCGCGCAACTGTTGAATAGTCGCTTCCACGACTCATTCTGCCAGGCCCCCCGTGCCGGCTGCCGCCGGTTGCTGCTGGGTGATGCAGTGGATGCCTCCGCCAAAGGCGAAGATGTCCCGGGCGTCCACCAGTTCCACCGCCCTTCCGGGATACGCACGTTCCAGGATTCCGGCCGCGATGGTGTCGTTCGGGTCATCGAAGCTGCACAACACCACCACATCGTTGGCCACGTAATGGTTTATGTAGGACCAGTCCACGAACCCCTCGTCGTCTTTGATGACAGTAGGGGCAGGCACGTCGATGACCCGCAGGGGACGGCCTTGCGCGTCGGTCCCGCAGGCGAGGATGGGGTGGAGTTCCTGGTAGACCTCATAGTCGGGGTGGGAGGGGTCGTCCTGTCGGTGAAGCAGGACGGTGCCGGGGCCCGCGAAAGCAGCGACGATGTCCACGTGCCCGCGCGTGCCAAAATCCTCGTAGTCACGGGTGAGCCCACGCGGGAGCCAGATGGCTTTGCTGGTTCCCAGTGCCGCATGGATCTCGGCTTCCACCGACTCCTTGGTGGCGCCCGGATTGCGGCCAGGGTCCAGTTGCACCGTTTCGGTCAGCAGGACGGTTCCTTCGCCGTCCACGTGAAATCCGCCGCCCTCGTTGACCAGGGAGCTTGGTCGTATTGGAGCCCCTCCCGCTAGGGACACGGCACGTGCCACATGTCGGTCCTTGCCCCAGGCAGCCCAGGATTGGGCGCCCCAGCCATTGAAGATCCAGTCGACGGCGGCAATCGAACCGTCGCGCCCCTGGGTAAACGTGGGTCCGCTGTCCCTTAGCCAGGCATCGTCCAGGGGTATTTCCGCCACCGTAATCCCCTCGCCGAGCCATCGTCTTGCGGCATCGGTGTCACGAGGATCGGCGATGACTGTGACGGGTTCATACCGTGCGATGGTGCGGGCAACCTTGGACCAGGCGGCGCGGGCTCTGTCCAGGCTGGGGCTTCCCCCGGGCCCGAACGTGGCATTGGGTGGCGGGAATGCCATCCATGTCCGCTGGTGGGCCGCCCATTCGGCGGGCATGTGCCCTTCCGGGACAACATGAGTTCGGAAGGGGGTGGTAGTCGGAGCGTGTTCCATGGGTTGCGAGTCTTTCTGGTCTGGCTGGGGGTGTTGCGTCAGGTGGGCTGGCTGAGGGCGTGCCCGTCGCGTGGAGCTGTGGTGGTGACGGCGGGAAAGGCCACCTTGCCCCCAACGACGGTCATACTGGCCTGGTTTGCCAGCAGTTGCGCAGGCTCAGCGGTCAGCGGGTTGCTGTCTAGGACGGTGAAGTCTGCCAGATAGCCAGCAGCGATGCGGCCCTGCCGGTCCTCTGCGCGGCAGGAGAACGCGGCGTCACGGGTGGCGTGGCGGAGTGCGTCGGCGAGTTCCAAGGCATATCCGGGCAGGTTGGCTTCGAGGGTGGGGTCCAAGGCCGAGAGCCGGGTTGATGCGACGTACATGTTGGGCAACGGCTGATGCGGGGCGGTGGGCGCGTCGGTACTGAGGACCAAAGTCGCGCCGGCTGCGGTGAATTCGGTCCACGGGTATGCCCTTTCGGTGCATTGGTCTCCCAGCACGCTTTGCCAGTTTTCCTGGATCGCGGGATCGGCGTGGACGGGCTGCATCGAGGCCACCACGCCGAGCGCGGCAAGGCGCTTGACGTTGTCTTCGGTCACAGTTTCGAGGTGTTCGATGCGGTGTCTGCGTTCTCTGGGACCGTTGCGCCGATATGCCTCCTCCAGGGCGTCCAGGGCTATGTCGGATGCCTCGTCGCCGATGGCGTGCATTGCTATCTGGAGGCCGGCTGCGTCGGCGGCGGCCACGACGGGGGTCAGGGATTTCCGGTCCCAGATGGGTTCGCAGGAGCTGCCGTCCGCGTAGGGCTCCTTCATGGCGGCTGTGCAGCTGTCGATGACGCCGTCAACGACCAGTTTGATTCCGCAGATCTGTAGCCAATCGCTGTTCAGCTCGGCGGCCAGTTGGACAGCTTTCTGCACCTGGGCGAGGTTTTGGTCCTCGAATTCGTGGCGGGACACCAGGACGTGCCCCTTGACCCTGATGGGAAGGGTGTTGCTGTGCCGTGCCAGGGCACGTCGGAAGGCTGCAAGGTCATCGTCCTGGACCGCCATGTCCACTGCTCCCGTGACTCCGACGGCGAGATAGTTGGTAAAGGCGTCCTCTAACTGGGCATCCCGGTCCCCGTCGCTGGCGTACGCGGCGAGGGCGGGCCAGACGATCTGCTGCGCCGCAGTCTCATAGAGCATCCCGTCGGCTTTCCCGGTTAACGGGTTTCGGCCGATGCGGCCGCCGATAGGGTCGGGGGTGTTGTCATCAATTCCCAGTTCCGCCAGGGCTGCGGTGTTGACCCATACCGAATGCAGGTCGTTGGCGTCCAGGTAGACGGGGCGATCGGGTATGGCTTCATCCAGCAGTTCCCGGGTGGGTTGTTTGCCGCCCAGGGAACCGTAGAGCCACCCGGCCCCCAGGATTCGTCGGGCGCCGGTGCTGTCGGCTGCCTCCTGAAGGCGGCGCTGAAGATCAGCAAGGTCGGTAGCCTCCCGCAACGGGACCTTTTGCGTGGCCTGCCCCATCATCAAAAGGTGCGTGTGGGCGTCAATGAATCCGGGAAGGACAAAGCCGCCACCGAGATCCACTTCAGCGACACCGCCTCCTGCCGCCATACGTGCATCGGCTTCCTTCCCTACGTGAAGGAAGCGGAACCCATCGACCACGAAGGCGTCGGCTAGGAAGCCGTCGGCGGTGAAGACGGTGGCGTTGGTGTAAAGGGTGCGAGGCAACGGAGTGCTTTCTGTGGGAAAGGGGCGGGACATCATGCGATCGCCGCCTGGTTAATTTCAAGAGACAGGCAACTGGCGCCGGCCTTCTCAGTGCGGACCGAAATCCTGGAAATGAGGAGTAACGCAGCGATCAAGCCACCCAGGGTCGCGTCGCCCCCACACTTCTTCGCGCGCCGGGCCTGCTTACTCCAGTTCATGCGCTGACCGTATGCATGGATCACCATCCCGTTGCCAGCACCCGCTCGAGCGCATCCACGAAGTAGTCCACTGACTGCCGGGACACGCACAGCGGGGGCTTGATTTTCAGCACGTTCAGGTAGTCGCCCGTGGGCTGCATTATCACGCCGAGCTCGAGCAAGCGGTCACAGATCCCGGCGGTTTCCTCTGTGGCAGGTTCCAGGCTCGTCCGGTCGCGGACCATCTCGAGTCCGAGGTACAACCCCGATCCGTGTGCCTTGCCGACAAGGGGATACATTTCGCCGAGAGCCTCCAAACGGTGTTTCAGATGCGAGCCGACCACCCGGGCGTTCTCCTGGAGGTTCTCCTCCTGAATTACGTCGAGCACAGCAATCCCTATGGCTGACGAAACCGGAGAGCCACCCGTCGAGGAGAAGAAGTATCCCTGGGTGCGGTATCGATCGGCGATCTCTCTGCGGGTGATTACCGCTCCGATTGGCTGCCCGGCGCCGATGGATTTCGCGACGGCCACGATGTCGGGAACCACGCCCTGCTGCTGGAAACCCCAGAACCACTCGCCCAGGCGTCCATAGCCCACCTGAACCTCGTCGGCTATGGCGAGGCCGCCATGTGAGCGAATCGCTGCGTACACTTGCTTGAGGTACCCATCGGGGAGGGCGACCCCACCGGCGTTGCCGAAATATGGTTCGCAGATAATGCCTGCCGGTGGCCGACCCTCCGCGGCTAGGGTTTCGATGACGTCAACCGCTTCTGGCGCGTAGAGTGATGCATCCGCTCCACGGTGATCGCCGCGGTAGGAATTCGCCGCGGCCACCGTGTGCACCCATTTGGGTCTGGTGGTCAAAGCGTTCGGGTTGTCCGCCACAGACGTAGAGACTGCGTCGCTGGCGAATGTCCATCCATGATAGGCCTCCCGCATCGCAACGATGTCAGGGCGGCCAGTGCAGGCCATGGCTAGTCGGATTGCGAGGTCGGTGGCTTCTGACCCGGAGTTGACGAAGAACACAGTGTCGAGCCCTTCGGGCAGTGTCGACGCGATCCGCTCCGCGTAATCGGCGATGGCCTTGTAGTGGAAACGGGAATTAGTGTTGAGTAAACGCATCTGACGCGTCGCCGCTTCAACCACGCGGGGGTGGGCATGGCCAACAGACGCAACGTTGTTGACCATGTCAAGGTATACGCGGCCGTCAGTGTCGATGAGGAATTCCCTCCACCCCCGCTCAATCTGCGGGGGGCGGGCGTAGTAGTGCTCCTGTACTTCGGCGAGCACCCGTTGCCTGCGTTCGAGGGAATCGTCCGCAGTAGGGGAGCTTGAGCTGGGTAGCCCGAGGGCAGGGGCGGGGTCGCCCATTACTAACCGCCAGCCATCCGCCATTTCGACGCTGACCATCGCGGGAGCGTCAAGGGCTTCGGGTGTGGCCCGCTGCACCAAGATGCGTGTGCGCGGAGGTAACACATCTGTGCCCTCCATAACGCCCGGGAACGAGAGTGTCAGCGTCTCGCCCGCGGAGGTAACAATAAGGGCTCCGGTGTGGGCTGTCACGTCAGTGCCTGACGCAAGGGGCGTTTCCTGGGCCAGCCAAATCGTCGTTGCAGTCGGCACAGTGAGTGGGGTGGAAGGTGTCCGCAAAGGAGCTCCGGCCAGTAATGGCTGCCATGCGGGCAGGAACACCACGTCAGCCCCAGAATCGAGCTCCGATAGGGCTGCTTCTTCCAACGCCTCCGCCCGCATCCAAGCCCCGCTGTCGTTTACGGAGGATACGGTGCCCCCGTCGAGTTTCACCGGTTTCTCAAACGCAGGTAGGAGAGGAGACCCCGGCCATTCCCGAGGCGAAGGGACGTTAAGACCAAGAGCCCGTCGGATTGTCACGGCCATTATCTCGGAAGGCACCGACGCTGCACTTTTGAGGATGCGGTATTCCCGGTCGAGCGCGTCATCGGCGTAGGTGTTCTCCTCGTCCAGTCGGACCTGCTGCCGTCCGCTGAGGACGAGGACGGCTCCGCGAAGCGTCACTAGTGCCCACAGCGCGTCGATTTCCTCTTCATCGAGCGGGCGAAGGGCATGGAACGCACGTATCGCGGGCAAGACGCTATAAGGGGTGGCGCCGTCGTGGTGGAGAACCGACGAGACCGTCACTGCGATCTCGGCGACCGTCCAGGAGGCCATCACGTCCCCGAAGTCGATGACGGCATCGGGCAACGAGGCCCCGTCGGGGCACAGGATGTTGTCGTCCGTGACATCGAAGTGGCCGACTTGGGTGCGTAATCGCGGGGCGATTGGATCCAGCACCCTGAAGGCGCAGTCCGTCGCAGCCGTGACAAGGTTGCGAACCTGCGCATCGGGTTCAACGGGGAGGAGGGTGTCGATGACACGACGAGCGTGCCGCAGATCCCATTGAAGAATGCGGTCGCTCGCCGCATGGGAGAAGTCAGCCAGCGAGACGCTAACTCTCCCGGCGAGTTCACCCATGCGCGCCACGACATTGGGGGAGAGATATCTCGACCCCATGAGCGTGCTGCCGGAAATGTTCTCGATCACCCGGCCGTGAATGCGTCCTTGGGACGAGTCCCACCAGGCGGACATCGGACCGTGCGGACCGACCGCCACGCGAGGTATGCGCAGTGTGCTCTGCTGGTCGGCGACAATGGCGGCGGCGGCGTCCTGCATTTCGATCTCCGCCTGGCTGAAGACCGGGTTGCTAAGCTTAAGGACGCCCAGGACCTGTGAGGACCCGCGCCTGAACAAACGGAAGTTCTGATCCTGCTGACTGCCCAGCGAGATCGCATCGACCTCAACGTCGAAATACTCCACGCACAGGTCCTCCACCTCCACGACACTGAGATTAGGAGCTGGTAGCTCGACCTCTGAGAAATAGTCGAAAATCTTATCCAACAAGGGGTCGCCTTTCAGTAGTAAATTTTTGCGATCTCGCCAGTCCGTCATAGCGGCGAGAACGGCGTGGTGCCCACGGCACCGGCCATCGCTCCTGCGGCAGTACGTGCAACCAGCACCACGAGTGGACCGTACGGTTGACGCCACTCGCTGTGCTCATGCGAATACGCATCAGAGACAACAGACCGCTCACCCGTTACACGCCCGTCCACCGCCACAGTCCGCACCCGAACGCCGTCAATGTAGGCCACGTGCTCGAACTGCGAATCGCCCGCGACCACGGCAGAGAACGTAACGATGGATCCACCCTTGGCCGGCTCAACGGAGACATGCTTGATCCTCACTTCCAACGGAGGGTCAGCGGCGGGCTTCGGATCAGCGAATAGCGACTCGTTCCGGAGGGATGGCGTTAGCGGCGGCGCGAGACGCCGTGGGCGTAGGCTCTCCATTGCAGAGGCAAGGCGGATCAACGCAACATCGTCGTACGCAGCACCCGCGATTGTGAGGCCCACCGGCATGCAGGTATCAGCCATCACGCCCATGGGAATCGTCACCGTGGGGATCCCGAGATGGCGCGGCACCAGGTTGCCGTTGGAAACCCAAACACCATTTCGCCAGGCGAGCTCCGCGGACGTGCAATGCACATCAGCGTCGGCAGGGCCGACGTCGGCTGCAGTTGGGAAAATAACGGCATCGATTTTCTCCGCGGCGAGCCACTCCTCGAAGTCCACCTGGCGGGTCCGCTCGAGTCCGCGCATGCCAGCCTCCAGACTCCCGATCCGAGTCCAATCCGGTGAAAACTGGGTGGCCCTGGCAACGTATTCAGAGATGTCGTAAGCCATGTCGAATTCGAACGCCCCGTAGCGATCCTCGAGCGCACCGCGAGGCGACGGGACTATCTGCGAGGGTTCGACGTCGGCGAGCCTGTGCAAAAACGGGTCTGCGTTCTCCCGGAGGAAGTTGTCAAAGGCCCAGACCGAAAGATCACCGACTTCGTCCTGGAGGAACGCCTTCGAGACGTATCCGCGCTCCACGAAGTCCTGAGCACTCGGGTGGAGCTTCTCGTAGTTTTCGACGACGGGAAATGCAGTCTCTACAACCTCGGCTCCCGCGGCCTCGAGATCAGCGCGCATTCCCCGCCACAGCTCCATCACGCTTTCCCGCGTATCGATCGGGTGTGCGCTTTCGGGTGCGCCATTAATATAGATCCGAGGCGCTGCGAGCCTCAGGCCCGCGAGCGGGAGGTCGTCAAGGTCGATGAAGGATGGGGGCCGGACCTGCGAAGGCAGTGGTAGCGGCACCCAGGGCTGCATGCGCCACAGGTCGCCGCTGGTTTCCGGGTCGTCCGCGACAACGGCGTCGAGCACGTGCTTCATGTCCGAAATCGATCGGGTGTGGGGGACAACAACGTCCATCGTCGGGACCAGGGGCCAATTGCCTCGTACGGAGATCACCCCACGCGACGGTGTGTAAGCCACCAGTGCGTTATTCGAGGCGGGGGCACGCCCGGAGGACCACGTTTCCTCACCGAGCCCGAACGCCGCCAGGCTGGCCGCGGTCGCCGTGCCCGAGCCATTAGACGATCCCGAGCCAAACGCCGACGTTAGGAAGTCGGCGCTATAAGGTGACTCCGCCCTCCCGTAGACGCCTCGCTGCATTCCGCCCGCTGCCATGGGGGGCATGTTGGTGCGGCCGAGAAAGACAGCGCCCTCATCCCGGAGGCGCCTTATAGCGAACGCGTCGTCTCCCGCGACGAGGTTTGCGAAGGCCGGCGAGCCTGAGGCGACTGTCAGTCCGTGTACGCGATAGCTGTCTTTGGCGGTATAGGGAATCCCGTCCAGTGCACCGCGAACTTCTCCCCGGGCACGGCGTACATCTGACGCGCGGGCCTCCTCGAACGCGGACGGGTTGAGTACTGGCACCGAGTTCAAGCTGGTAGTGGAGCGATCGTAATAGGCGATGCGATTGAGATAACGTGCGACCAGCTCCACGCTTGTGACGATGCCCGCATCCAGCGCTTCACACAAGCTGTCTATGGTGGCTTCGACCACGGTGAATCGGGACGGGTCCATGTCTTCTCTCTTCGGGATCGAGTGCACCAGCGCTGCTGGTGGAGCCCCTTTGATGGGCGCGTGACTAAAACATACACCGTTGGTTTTAGTCACACAAGTGCCTGGGCAAGAGTGGGTGCGCGACTGGGGTGCCCCGGTAGGTACGCTGGGATTAACGTTAGGAGGCTTGTCATCGCCCGCCCCGCACACCCCCTGCTCAGTCGCGACCTCATTGCTCGTACGGCCCTCGCCCTTGTCGACCGGCACGGCGCCGATGGCGCCAGCATCCGTCGAGTCGCGGCCAAGATCGGCGTCAACCCCACCTCCCTCTACAATCACGTGCCCAATCGCGCCGCCATGGTCGAGGATGTCCGCGCGCTGGTCTCGGCGGACATCGATTCGCGTCCGCTTCGGGAGCTCCCGTGGGAACAGGGCGTCAGCGCATGGGCGCGTTCATACCGCACAGCATTTGCCCGACACCCTCGGGCGATTCCCCTATTGATGACCAGCCGAGCGTCAGCACCGGTGCTTCTAGCAGAGTACGAAGATTTCGCCGTCGCAGCGGAGGCCGCGGGGTGGACGAGCCGGGACATACTGCCTCTGTTAACGGCATTTGAATCGTTTATCCTCGGAAGCGTCATGGACATGTCAGGACCAAACGTCGTGTTCGACCCCACCGGGCAGGAGGCGGCTTTCCCTAAGTTTGCCGCAGCATTCTCGACCCTCGCGGACGAAGATCCACAGGATCCGGTCGCCTCTCGGGCATTCAACATGGGCCTGGACATGTTGATAGCGTCCTCTCGTCCGCCACGGCAACCCTCAAAGACGGACAACGGCTCGGACGTGCTGGCAACAGATCGGACGCAGTGGCCGACAAACAATACGAAGCATCTCCAGCGCCGCCGCGAGGATGATCCAAGGCCTCAATAGCCGCAACACCCTGCGCCGGGCTCCCCGCCGGCGGCTCGAGGGCAAAGGCGATTTGCGGCCGAAGCGATCACCTTCGAGCAGCTGCGCGGCGCCAGGGCATAGCGGAGGCGCGAGCTCAACCAGCAGCTCCGCGATCAGTTCAGTCTCGGCGATGCCCTGCCCAGCGATACCCGCTATGCCCGACCATCCGCGAAGTGCCTCCCACGCCTCTAGACAGGTCGACCGCTCCTGAACTTCCACGCCGACACGGGCTGCGTGTGTATAAAACCGATTAATATCGGCAAGCCGAGTCTTCTCGACGGAAAGGATGACGGCCGCCGCTTCTTGAAGGGTAGCTTCGGCGAGGTCAACGAAGGTGCCCCGCCACTGCCCCCGGACCAACCCGCGTTCCTGGCCACGAGGGAGCACCGCCGATTCACCGAGTTCTCCGATACCGTCCGCGCTCACCGGTACTTCGGACTGTGCTAGGGACCGCCTGGAGTCGGGAAAACACTCTCGGCACGCCACTACGCAGCAGTCGACGACTGGGATACATGGCAGGCCTCCATCGACAAAGAGGTCGGGCTCGTCCCCGAGAGGATCCTCGAAGCCAGGACCGCATTCTTCACACCCACTATGGCCGCGACCGTCCGGAAGATCGACCAAGGCCTGCCGCGCGCGTGCCAGGAGATTTCCTTCGCTCTGGACTACGCCGAGCACGGCGTCGTCGACCCCTACGTGCACACCGAATCCCGCTCTAGAGGCCGCACCCAGCTGCTCATCATCGACGAGGCCGACCGGCTGAAGGCAACCGGCCTTGAACAGGTGCGGGACTACTACGACCGGCACACCATGGGCCTGATCCTCATCGGCACGCGTTTGGCTCAAACGATGGGCTCTTTGAGCGAGCCGTGGAGCACTACATTGAGGGTCCGGGCCGGGTCACTGATGTCGTTGGTGATGAATCTCTTGGTGCTACTGAGGCGCTCGGGCGCATGCTGCATGGCTCACTGGATATGCAGGCCGATGCCTCGCACCGCCGGGATGCATGATCACCCTTTCGGCAACGATCGGGGCCGAGGGGCCGGATGAATCTGCTCGTCAGGTCGTCGCCGCACGGCGAAATGCCGATCGACTGCGCATTGAAATTTGCATACGACGCGGTATTGAAACCGGAGAGCTGGGTGCGGACCTGCCGGCAGAGGTGATGACTGCGCTCGTGCACACTTTCTTCTCGGTGCCTCAACACAACTTTGTGACGGTGTTGACCCGGCCCCGCTGCATGCCAGCGCAGACCTCCTTCTTAGCGGTTTGGGCGCCTTGAACAAGCCTGATTTAGCGCCGTGATCCACAGTTAGTGCTCAGTGAGCGGGTCAATTGCTGCCAGAACTTCCCGGAGGTGTTCCTGCATGGCGTTGCGGGCAGCCACGGGATTTCTTGCCTGGATCGCGGCGAAGATCATCCTGTGAGCTGTCACAGACAGCTTCATCCTCTGGGTCGTCTGAAAAGTGATCTGCCGGGTGGGCGTCATCCATTCGTGGGTATCATCCACAAGCCGGATCAGCAACGGATTGTGGGTCACGCGCGCGATCGCGGAATGAAATTCAACGTCGAACTGCTGCAGGGCAGACGGTGATGGCGCGGACTTCACCAGCTCCTGCTCGGACGCCAGCAGGGGCTGTTCAAGCACGGCAAGCTCCCGTGCCAGGTGCCGAACAGCTGCGCGCTCGGAAATGGGGGGTTCAATGACGCTTCGAAGATCCATAACCTCACGGATGGTCCTCTGCTTCTGACTCATGTTCCCAAAGATGCTGCCCTCTAAGGTCCGGTCCTGAGCAGTATTCACCGTCCATCCGGACCGGGGTCGGCTGGACAGGTAGCCGCGCATTTCAAGATCCTGGAGAGCCTGCCTGACTGAGATTCTCGAGGCTCCGAGTATCTCAGTCAGCTGACGTTCGCTCGGAAGCTTCGAACCGGCGGCGATCCTCCCACCTTCGATTAACCGTGCCAAACGCTCACTGAGCCGCTCAGGCACCGTCGTCCCGGAAACGTTGATTTCGTCCCAAACAGTCACAACCACACTCCTCTCTGGTCCTACCAGAATACCAGAGAACCCAGTTATGGTGCGGACCCACTGATCGGAGGTGGTCAAGAGTGTTGACATTCTGGTCCTACCAGAAAAGCATGGTTGTGTGTTGACCGTCACTCATTCCGGTCGGCGCCCCTTCTGAAAGGTTTGTCCATGTCCACGAAAGATTTCCCGGCGCCGGCAGTCGAAAGTGAGAACGAAGAAGTTCCCACTTCGCGCCCGTCGATTTTCTCCCAGCCCAGGGGGCTGATAACGCTTTCAGCCACTGAAATGTGGGAGCGCTTTAGTTTTTACGGTCTTCAGGTCATCCTCGCGTATTACCTCTACTACTCCCTCAGCGAAGGGGGCCTCGGGCTGGACACTCCGGTAGCCCTTGGTATCGCCGGTGCCTATGGCGGCATCGTCTACATTTCCCAGATGCTCGGCGGATGGGTAGCCGACCGCCTGCTTGCCGCGAGGACTGTCGTTCTCTACGGTGGCATCCTGATCATGCTGGGCCATATTGCTTTGGCAGTCCTTCCCGGAATTCCTGGCTTGGTGGCGGGTCTGCTCCTGATCGTTCTGGGTACGGGTGGACTGAAAGTCAACACCACGTCGATGGTGGGTGAGCTGTACTCCCGCGAGGATTCCCGCCGCGATGTCGGTTACTCCATCTACTACACGGGTATCTCGATCGGCGCGTTTCTCGGTCCGCTGCTGACCGGCTTCCTCCAGCCCGAGTTCGGGTTCCACATTGCTTTCTCGGCTGCAGCCGTGGGCATGGGCCTTGGCTTGGCTCAGTACGTGATCGGCATGAAACGCCTGCCCGCAGTGACCGGAACCGTCCCTAACCCTCTGCCCCGCGAGGCGCGGGTCCGGGCCAGCGTTATCGCCGTTGTCGGTGGGGCGACCCTGATCCTGGGCGCGGCTTTCGGCTTCATCAATTTCGAGAATATCGACACGATCGTAACCGTCATCGTCGTTGTCGCGGCCCTCAGCTACTTCGCGGTCCTGTTGACTACCTGGAAAGTGGACCCTCATGAGCGCGTCATGGTCCGCACGTATATCCCCGTTTTTCTTAGCAGCTTGCTGTTCTGGACATTGCTATTTCAACTGTTCACTACACTGGCGCTCTACATGGACACCAGAGTGAATTTGAGCATCGGTGGAGTCACGCTCCCGCCGGCACTGATCATTACCTTGGAGGGCCTGTTCGCCACGCTGATAGCACCGGTGTTTGCAGCCATATGGTCAAAGATGGGGACCTCACAGCCTGAGCCGGGCAAAAAAGTACTTGCCGGCATTGCGTGTATGGCGGTTTCCTTGCTGAGCTTCGCATTCCTGGGCGGTTCCGAAGGCCCGGTGAACAGCGTTCTGGTCGTACTTATTGCGATGGTCCTGTTCGGTGTCGCTGAGATCGTTGTCGTGCCGACTGCCCTGTCGTTGACTGCACGGCTGGCCCCACGGGCAGCGTCGGCGCAGATGACCTCGCTGTACTTCCTGACTATGGCAGGAGGCTCAACGTTTTCCGGGTTCATCGCCCAGGCGTACTCACCCGAGAATGAAGGCCTGTTCTTTTCGGTCGTTGGTCTCGGCTCGATCGCAGCAGCCATCACGCTCTACCTCGTCTACCGGGCACTGAACCGCAAAGTTCGAATGCTCTGAGCCCCTCGTCCCCTCACATTCACCAAGCAACACATTCTGGAGTTAACTTATGAATACCGTCCCCTCCAACACTCAAAGCGTCGCCATCGCCGCACCTCATTTTGCGGCGGTGGAAGCTGCCCGGGAGGTAACGGCCGCCGGAGGAAACGCGATTGACGCCGCAGTCGCTGCGGCGGCAGTGCTGACCGTCGTTTACCCGCACATGTGCAGTGTCGGAGGGGATGTCATTGCGCTGATCAGAAAGCCCGACGGTCAGCAAATCTGCATCAACGCATCAGGCGCCTACGGGTCAGCGCCAGAAGCAGCTGCTGCTCTGGCCGAGACTGGCGGAAACATGCCGATTCTCGGCCCGCTCACCGTCTCGGTTCCCGGCGCTGTCTCCGGCTGGGCCGCCCTGCTGGAGCACGGCGGCTCACTGCCCGTAGCCGACGTCCTTGCTCCCGCCATCCGTCTCGCCAAGGACGGGATGACTGTCAGCCCGGGGCTGGCTGAGGCCATTGAACTGGACAAGGCAACCCTTCTCCAGGACGAAGGGATGAGGTCGATGTTCTTCGTCGACGGCGCGCCCCGACGTGCCGGAGACATTATCGTCCAGAGCGCGCTGGCGGAAACTCTCGCGCAGCTTGCCGGTGAAGGCCTGGACTCCATGTACCGGGGAGCAGTCGCCGACCGGCTCGCCGCCGGTTTCAAAGCCTTGGGGATCCCCGTCACGGAGCAGGACCTTGCGAGCCACAGGCCCAGCATCGAATCCGCCCTGACCCGCTCCTTCGGCCCGCTGACCGTGTCGACCGCGGCACCGAACTCACAGGGCTACACCATGCTCAGGAACCTCGGAGCCGTCATTGCCCACACCGAGGACCCGTCAGCCGTGAACGCCGGACTGCTGGCAGAACTCTTCTACAGCTCGGACGCGCTACGCGACAACCAACTGGCCGACCCACGCTTTGCCGAGGTTGATGTCGACGCCGAACTTTCCGAGGAAGCACTGGCCCGGGCCGTCACCTCGGCGCAGAACAGCCTTGCGGGCAACGGTCGTCCACAGTTCGCCAAGTCACCCCGCCCCGGCGGCGACACGGTCGGTGTCGCAGCGGTGTCGGCCGATGGCACGGCTGTGTCCCTAATCCAATCGGTGTTCCACTCCTTCGGATCACAGCTGCTGGAGCCCGGAACGGGACTTGTCCTGCACAACAGGGCAGCTTTCTTTTCCTTGGATCCGACATCACCGAACCAGTTGCAGCCCGGGAAACGCCCCGCGCACACACTCGTCCCGGTCATCGTTGAGCACGAGGACGGTACCGTTGCCGCCCACGGCACGATGGGCGGCAAAGCGCAGTCCCAAATCCATACACAACTCATCCTCCGCTACCTGCAGGGCCTCACGCCTCTACAAATAGTTGCAGCACCGCGGTTCATCGTCGGCGGCCTCGAAGCCGGAAGCAGCAATGACCGGATCATGATCGAACCGTCACTGGAAAACGACCGGGCCGCAGAAATCCGGGGAACAACGATGACCGTCACCCTGGGGAAGGAACTCGACAGCGACGCCGGACATTCCATGGTTGCCCGGCGCAACGCCGACGGTTCACTCGATGCCGGCGCCGACCCCCGCAGCGACGGCTCCGCCTGGGCAGGGAACTAATGCCGACGCAGTTATATCCCATCAGAGCAGTTTGCAGTTGGTGAAACAAAAGCGAAACGCCCGGCTGAGGCTATGGCTGATGATGGCACTGACCTTTGTCACCGGAGCTTTGGACGCGGTGGGCTATCTAGGCCTGGACCGTATCTTCACCGGAAACATGACCGGCAACATCGTCATTTTGGGCATGGCAGCAGCCGGCGGCGAGGGCCTGCACATCCTCGGTCCGGCCCTCGCCCTGCTCGCCTTCACGCTGGGCGCGGCGGTAGCCGGGGCTGTCCTCAGGCGCCAAACCTCAGGATGGAACGTTCGTGTAACGATCCTCCTCACCGTCGGCACGGCAGTGCTCATCGGATCGGGAGTATTTCTTACCGAAGCGGACACTCATCCTGAATGGATCCGCATCACCGTAGCTTGTGCCATCGCCGTCCAAATGGGTTCCCAAGCCTTGATAGCCCGCTTCCTGGCCGTTAAGGACATGACAACAGTCGTTGTCACTTCGACCCTTGCGTCCCTGGCCGGAGAGTCCTTCTTCAGCTCCGGGAACCGTTTCTGGAACCGAAGGTTCGCAGCGGTGGCCGTCCTCTTTTGCGGTGCCGTAACCGGAGCAGGGCTGATGAACCTGAATCTCAGCGTGCCTGTCTTCGTTTCAGCCGCGATAACGACGGCAGTCACGATATTCGGCATCACCAAATGGAACGCGTGCCAAGAACACGCCGCCGCACCGGCCCACGAGATGCAGGCTTCCACTCCGTAAGGAGTCCACAATTCGCTCCCTGTTCTCAGTCGTAAGAGTGTTGTCGCGGCGATGGCGATCGCGGTCTGAAGGTGTAGGTTCTGCCGCCGTGCCGGTTCCGGTGGCTGTCCCGCGGTACTCTTCCGGCGTTGGCACGCCAGATGGCGACTTCTCGAGTCGACTCGAACCGGTGCTTAGGAGGAGCCCATCGCAGTTCAGCTGTCCGGTTTGAATGACGTCCAATATCAGGTTCATACTCACGAGTCTGCGCGCCGGGACCCTACACAGATCGATTCTGAGCCTGCTGCACAAAGCGCAGGCTCAGCCATATTGCAAGTAATCAAAAGGAGTCACATGTCGCAGTACCGCGTTCAAAATCCTGCAACGGGTGAGGTTGTAGAGACCTTCGAAGCTGCCACTGACCAGCAGATCGAGCAACTACTGACAACCGCCGACGCTGCCTACCGCGAATGGCGTGAACAAAGCATTCAGGAGCGCGCCGCAGTTGTCCGCCGCGTCGCGCAGCTGTTCGAGGAGCGGAAGGAAGAGCTGGCAAGAATCATCGCCCAAGAGATGGGCAAGCCCCTCTCTGAGGGTATCGAGGAAGTTGGGTTCGCCGCTTCAATCATTAACTACTATGGCGTGCACGGCCCCAGCCTCGCTGTCGCCCGGGAGATTCCCAGCACAGTTCCGGGCACGGCAATCATCGAGAACCGCCCCGTCGGTGCGCTTCTGGGCGTCATGCCATGGAACTTCCCTTACTACCAGGTGGCCCGCTTCGCTGCACCTAACCTCGTTCTTGGCAACACGATCCTGCTCAAACACGCGGAGATTTGCCCCCGTTCGGCGCTGGCGATACATCAGATCATGGAAGAGGCCGGGGTTCCCGTCGGTGGCTACACCAACGTCTTCGCCACCCACGATCAGATTGCTGCGATCATCGCCGATGCCCGTGTCCAGGGTGTATCACTGACCGGCTCCGAGCGTGCGGGCTCCATCATCGGCGAACAGGCCGGCCGGCACTTGAAGAAGGCCGTGCTGGAACTCGGCGGAACTGACCCGATGATAGTGCTCGACTCCCACGACGTCGCATCAGTCGCTGCCGACGCCTGGAACTTTCGCGTCTTCAACGGCGGGCAGGTGTGCAACGCCAACAAGCGAATGATCGTGATGGACGATATATACGATGAATTCGTAGCCCAGCTTAAGAAGCTCGCCGACGGGCTGGTAGCCGGGGACCCGCTCAATATGCCGGAGTCTGCGTACGGTCCCCTCTCCAGTAGGGATGCAGCGGAGGGGGTAAACGCCCAGGTCCAGCGTGCCGTGGCCGACGGCGCCACTCTTGAGGCCGGGGGTGTGCTCTCTGAGGGTCCGGGCGCCTACTACTCACCGGCAGTGCTGACAGGGGTTCCCCGGGACTCGGCTTCCTTCCGGGAGGAGATCTTCGGCCCGGTTGCGACGGTATTCAGGGTTTCCAGCGACGAAGAGGCGTTGGAGCTGGCAAATGATTCCGACTTTGGACTTGGCGGCGCAGTGTTCTCAACGGATCCGGCACGTGCGGAGAGGATCGCGTCGCGCTTGGACGCGGGTATGACGCACGTCAACATCATCGCCGCCGAAGCCGCGGAGCTTCCGTTCGGCGGGGTGAAACGCTCTGGTTTCGGTCGTGAGATGGGCCCATTGGGTATGGGCGAGTTCGTCAATAAGCGCTTGTCGTTCACAGCAAAGTAAACGTTCATTTATCAGTCCACGTCAGTGTGGACCCAAGAGAGGACATCAAGTTGAACCTGAACCGCGACGTCGTTGTCGTTGGAGCCGGGCCCTCCGGACTGACCGCAGCCCGTGAGCTGAAGAAGGCCGGCCTCAGTGTCGCCGTTCTTGAGGCACGTGACCGCGTGGGCGGCCGCACCTGGACCGATACTGTCGACGGTTCCATGCTGGAAATCGGCGGCCAGTGGGTCTCGCCGGACCAGACCGTACTCCTGGACCTCCTTCAGGAACTGAATCTGGAAACCTACCCGCGTTACCGCGAGGGCGATTCGATATACATCGGTAAGGACGGCATCCCGGTCCGCTACGCCGGCGACACGTTCCCGGTGGATCCCGACACCGAGGCCGAGATGAACAAGCTCATCGCCCTGCTGGACGGCCTCGCCGCCGAGATCGGCGCCACCGAACCCTGGGCGCACCCCAAGGCCCGTGAACTGGACACTATCTCGTTCCACCACTGGCTGCGGCAGCACTCGGCCAACGAGGAGGCCTGCAACAACATCGGCCTGTTCATCGCCGGCGGCATGCTCACCAAGCCCGCCCACGCCTTCTCGGCGCTGCAGGCCGTGCTGATGGCCGCGTCCGCGGGCTCCTTCACGCACCTCACGGATGAGGACTTCATCCTGGATAAGCGGGTCATCGGCGGGATGCAGCAGGTGTCGCTGCTGCTCGCGCAGGAACTCGGCGACGACGTCGTCCTCAACACCCCTGTACGCACCATCAACTGGGAGCCCGACGCTGACGGCGGCCACCGCGTCAGCGTCGTTTCGGAACGGGCCACTGTGAACGCGCGGTTCGTGATCATGGCCGTGCCGCCCAACCTCTATTCCCGCGTCTCGTTCAACCCGCCGCTGCCCCGGCGCCAGCACCAGATGCACCAGC
>NZ_JARVRI010000043.1:0-28219 GCF_030209785.1 Arthrobacter sp. efr-133-TYG-120 | reverse complement strand
GCGTGGAGCTCCCCGGCCGCCAGTTCATCGCCGTCAGGCTCCGCGCCGTCGGCTAACCCCGCCTACCCCAGCAGCGTGTTCACCAAGCGCGCGGCCACCTTGGCGGTCCGCGAGTCGATATCGAACTCGGGGTTGAGCTCGGCGACGTCCAGGTGCATGAGTTTTCCGCTCGTGGCAACTTGCTTGCACACCGCGCTGATAACGGGCAGCGGCACCCCATACGCCGCAGGCGCGCTCACGCCGGGAGCCACCGACGCCGGTAGCACGTCCAGGTCGATCGTCAGGTACAGCACGTCCACGCTGTCCAGGAACCGCGCCACGAAATCGTGCGCGGCCTCCGCGGAGCAGTCCTCGTCCAGCAGGTACTTCACGCCCAGCCGGTCCGCCGTGTTGAAGAGGGTGCGCGTGTTGTTGGGCTCGGAGATTCCGACGACGGCGTAGTTCAGTTCGCGGCCCTCGGCGGCTTCCGCCCGGGCCATCTGCAGGAACGGCGTGCCTGAGCTTGGCACCGGTTCGTCCCGCAGGTCGAAATGCGCGTCCAGGTTCAGGACTCCGAGGCGCTTGCCGACCCTCACGGCCTCCGAGCCAGCCACACCCAGGTAGCTGGCGAAAGCAGTTTCGTGCCCGCCGCCGAGCAGCACCGTGAGCTTGCCGCCGTCGAGCAGTTCCGAAATCACGCGGCCCGCGCGCGCTTGGCCTGCCTCCAGGGAGCCAGCCTCCACCGAGCCGTCCTCCACAACCACGTCGCCGGCGTCGAACACGTCCCGGTCCAGATGGAAAGCCAGCGGACCCAGGGCCTGCCGTATAGCTTCCGGAGCGGCGGCGGCGCCGATACGGCCCTTATTGCGCCGCACGCCCTCGTCACTGCGGAAGCCCACGACGACGGCGGCCCGGGAGCCCGCGTCCCGCGCGCCGGGGGCGGCTGCATCGGGAGTGTGGGGCGCCACGGCCTGCCACCAGCGGCGGTGCTCATCGCCATCGCCGTCGAAGCGGCCGGTCCACGGCGTGGGGCGGACATCGGCAACAGCGCGGGAAATCTCCATGGTTAAAGCTCAACGCATGGCGGTACCGAAAAACATCGCTTGGGGGCGGAGGGTGTCCGGTATTCCGGAAAGGCCTATTTGACTCCCAGGATTTCCTCGACGGGACCGATCCCGAAGAACAACAGGAACGCAGCGGCCACGGCCCACATGAGCGGATGGACTTCGCGGGCCCTGCCCTGGAACGTGCGGATGAGTGCGAAGGAGATGAACCCGGCGCCCAGGCCGTTCGCGATCGAGTAGGTGAACGGCATGAGGGCCATGGTCAGGAACGCGGGAATGCCGACTCCCCAGTCCTGCCAGTGGATCTTGCCCACCTGGGACACCATCATGAAGCCCACCACCACCAGGGCGGGGGCGACGGCCTCGAACGGGACCAGGTTGATGAGCGGGGTGAAGAACATGGCCACGAGGAACAGCAGGCCGGTCACGATCGACGCCAAGCCGGTGCGGGCACCCTCGCCGATGCCGGCGCCGGATTCCACGAAAATCTGGTTGGAGGACACGGACGAGCCGCCGCCGATGATCGCGCCGAGGGCGTCCACCTGCAGGACACGGTCAACGTTGGGGATGTTTCCGTGTTTGTCGATGTTTCCTGCTTCCCTCGCCAAGCCCACCATGGTGCCCATGGCGTCGAAGAAGATACTGAGCAGGATCACGAACGCCAGCAGGGTGGCCGCGATGATGCCAAGGTGCTGGAACGCCCCGAAGGGGTTCGCCTTGCCAATGAGGGACAGGTCCGGAGCGGCCCACTCGGTGAACTTGGGCGCCACCAGGGACCAGCCGCGGGGATTGTAGGTTTTGCCGTCGAAACTCGGGCCGATGTGCAGGGTGAATTCCAGGATGGCGGCAAGGGCCGTGGAGACGATGATGCCGATCAGGATGGCGCCACGTACCTTGCGGACCACCAAGGCGATGGTCAGGACGAGTCCGACGACGAACACCAGGGTCGGCCAGCCCAGAAGCTTCCCGTCGACGCCCAGGCCGAGCGGGACCGTGGTGCCGGCGGCGTCCGGGATGCGGCGCACGAAGCCGGCATTGACGAGGCCGATCAGCGCGATGAAGAGGCCGATGCCCACCACGATCGCGGTCTTCAGGGCCTCAGGGACGGCTTTGAAGACCGCGGTGCGGAAACCGGTGAGCACCAGGATCAGCATGGTGAGGCCCGAGAGCATCACGAGGCCCATCATGTCCGGCCATGTCAGGCCGGGGTGCGAGGCAATGGTGACTGCCACGAAGGCGTTGACGCCCAGCCCGGTAGCGATGGCGAAGGGGTGCTTGGCCCAGGCTCCCATGAGGATCGTCAGGATGCCGGCGACGAAGGCGGTGGTGGCGGCGACGGCGGCGAAGCCAAGTGAAGCGCCACTGGAGTCCGCCCCGGAAAGGATCAAGGGGTTGAGGACCACGATGTAGCTCATGGCAAAGAAGGTCGCGAAGCCGCCTCGGATTTCTCGCGAATAGTTGGATCCGCGTTCCGAAATCTTGAAATAGCGGTCGATGGCTGAGCCCTGCTTGAGCATGGAAGTCTCCGGGGATCGGGGAAGTGTGCTCTCAAATCCTATGCCCGCGGCTTCGGCACTCCCGCGAATTCGCCTAGTCTGTAAGGAATCCAACACCAAGGGAGTTATTCGCTCATGCGCCCTATCCGCCAGTTGCTGGCCGTCGTCGTCGCTGCCACGGCGGTTCTTTTCTCTGCCGCCCTGTTCTCGGCGGCACCCGCCTTCGCGCACGATGTCGCCGAGTCAACGTCACCGGCCAACGGCTCAACGGTTGCCAGCGTCCCGGACTCCGTGTCCATCACGTTCAACAACCGGCCGCTCCTGCTCGGCTCGCAGATCCGGGTGAACGACGCCTCAGGACAGAACTGGGCAGATGGTTCCGTCGAGATTGTGGACGCCGTGGTGTCGCAAAAGCTGCGGCCTGGCGCGCCCGCCGGCGCATTCACCGTCATCTGGCGCGTCGTCAGTTCGGATTCGCACCCCATTGAAGGCACCTTCACGTTCACCGCCAAGGCAGGAAGTACGACGGCGGGCGGCGGCTCCGCGAGCACCGCACCTTCGGCGGAGGTACCCACCGCCGGCACCGCGGCCCCTGGTTCGACGACGACGCCCGAAAAGGTGCCCGATGCCTCCCAGCCGTTCCCCTGGAGCATTGTGATCTTCGCCGTGGTTGCCGCGGGCCTGCTGGTCTTCCTCGGCATCACCGCACGACGCCGGCTGGCAGGCGGGGGTTCCGATGATTCTGACGATTCCGGCGACGCTGATGACGCTGATGACGCAGGCGATGAAGAGGACGCCGAGGTTGAGCCCGGCAGCCCGGAGAAGAAGCCCTAGGCCAGGGCGGGAACAGCTGCAAAGGTGCCCGTGAGCGCCCCGTGGACGCTGTCCGGGTAGACCTTGGCGGAAATCGCCTGGCCCACCACCTTGGCTTGGCGCAGGACTTCCTTCGGTGTGGGTGTGGCAAGTTCGCCGACCCCAACCAAGTACATTCCGATCGCCCGCATGGCCGCGACGAGGTTCTGGCCGATGGCGAAGCCGAGCTCGGCAAGCATTCGCCTCAACTGGCTCTGTCCACAACGCGTGACAACGACGTGGTCGGCCAAAAGCACTCCGTTGGCCGTGTGAACGGCCCATTGGTACGAGGCGACGCCCGAGGACCCTGAAACTACCGATCCGGAAATCACGGACCCCGCGGCAGCTTCGTCCAGGCGATCGAGCCGGACAGCACGCGTGGTGCTCCGTACGTCGAGCCCGTGACTGGTTGCGTAGTTGCGCAGGTGCCGCAGGATTTCGCTGCGCTCCTGGAGGCACGCGGCGTCGGCGGCGTCGCAACGCTGCAGGATGCCGGTGTTGAGCGGCTGCAAAGGTCCGGGGACGTACATTCCGTCCACCACGATGGCATCCACGCCGTAGCGGCTGAGTTCGCTGGCCACGGCCAGGCCGGGCATGCCGGCACCGATGACCACGGTGGTGGTGCGTTCCGTACTCGCAGCAGGCATGGTTGACACAGCTTGGCTCCTCTTTGAAGGTGCGTTGCCGAGGCAACAGCGGGGTGGCGTCCGGGTCCCCAAGCGGTCGCGAATGATGGCCGTTGATGTGTTGAAAAACACGATCCCCGGTCATCAGTGCCTCGAACATTACAGAAGAAATCGCGTGGTGGATAGCCCCGGCATCGGCATGTCCGACGATGCGTTTTTCGCGCCCCGATTCGGCGGATTTCCACGCCCTCGGCGGGGTTTCCACATACGCTTCTTCCGGCTTGATTCGGCCCTTGCAAACGAGAATAGTGAGCATTGGAGACCGCAACTCACGGCAGTCGAGCGAGAAACACGTTATAGGCGCGGCCTCTGGCAGAATAGCCGCAACATCAGCCAGCAGTGCGAGGAGGCAGGCCCCATGGACCAGCACGGCAAACACTCTGAGAGCCATCAACCAGAGACCGAAGGCAACGGAGAGGAACCCTCCATTGCCCCCGGCGGAATTGTGGTGGGCGTTGACGGCAGCGAACACGGCCAATGCGCCCTCGTTTGGGCCGCCCGCGAGGCTGAACGCAGGCAGCTGCCCTTGCATGTGGTCACGGCCTACTCCGTGCCGATCTTCGCGGCTTCAGGGCTCGACGGCGGCTACGCGACAGTGGATGACTCCGTGATCCGGGACGGCGCTGAGGCGATCGTCAAGCAAGCCCTGGAGAAGGTCTCCGGCTACGCCATCGACGTCGATGGCTCGGTGGAGAACGGAGATGCCGCCGGCGTGCTGCTTGATCTGTCCGAAACGGCCGAACTCCTGGTCTTCGGTACCCGGGGACGCGGCGGCTTTGTCGGCAGGCTCCTGGGCTCCGTGAGCAGTGCCTTGCCCGCGCACTCCAAATGCCCCACCGTGACGGTCCCACTCTTCTGCGCGGACCGGCTGGGTGAAACCACTGAGGACAAGCACATCAAGGCCGAGCGCGCGAAGTCCGGCTCCCGCGTTGTCGAGAATGTGGTCGCAGTCGGCGTGGACGGCTCGGAACAGGCGCGCGTTGCCGTCCTGGAGGCCGCGGAGCAGGCTCAACGCATGGGCGCCAAGCTGCGCGTCATCTGCGCCGTACCCGAATACAGCGGCTCCTTGGCGTGGGTTCCGGCACCCCTGGACCGGGAGGCACTCTTCAAGGACATCAGGATCCAGTTGGACGCAGGGTTGGCGTGGCTCAAGAGCCACTTCCCCAAGCTTCCGGCGGAAACCCAACTGCTCGATGGTTCGCCAGTGGAAGTCCTCGTGGAAGTGAGCCGCAGCGTCGAACTCGTGGTGCTTGGCACGCGCGGGCGGGGAGGCTTCGCAGGAATGCTCCTCGGATCGACGTCGGATGGAGTCCTGCACCATGCCAAAGGACCCGTGCTGGTTGTTCCAGACCGCGAGGACCCCAGGCTGGCGGACCGCGCCAACTTCGGTCCCATGCTCGGCGCCGCATAACAGGCAAGCCCAAGGACCGGTGGACGCAGGCAGACGGTAATGGTGGAGCACGCAGAGCCCAGGGAGGCATCGCGCTTGATCGTCGAGCTGCGCCGGATCCGGGCAACCATGCTTCCAGAGGTCGGCGGCAAGGCGGCCAATCTCGGCGAGCTGATCTGGGCGGGACTTCCGGTCCCGCCCGGGTTTTGCCTGACCACCGAGGCCTACCGGCGCGCATTGCAGCCGGATGGAAGCCCCGAGCCAGCCGTCCGGGACATTCTCCGTGGCCTTGAGGCCGTGGAACCCGGCGACCTTGAGGGGCTCGCTTCCCTCGCGGCCCGCGCCAGGGAAACAGTGCTCGACGCCGGGATCCCGGCCGACGTCGAAGGCGCCGTTCGCTCGGCCTACTCCGCGCTTGGCCCGGATGTCCCTGTGGCCGTCAGGTCCTCCGCCACCGCCGAGGACCTGCCCTTTGCCAGTTTCGCGGGACAGCAGGACACCTACCTGAATGTCGTGGGGGCAGATGCCGTCCTGCAGGCCGTCCGGAAGTGCTGGGCTTCCCTGTGGACGGACCGGGCAGTCAGCTACCGGGCAAGCAACGGGATCGACCACGCCACGGTGACGCTCGCCGTCGTCGTCCAACGGATGGTGGACGCTGAGGCCGCGGGGGTGTTGTTCACCGCGAATCCGGTGACCGGGCGCCGCCGCGAGGCGGTCATCGACGCCAATCCCGGGCTCGGTGAGGCCGTGGTCTCCGGCGCCGTGAATCCGGACCACTTTGTGGTGGATTCGCTCACCGGCAGGATCACGGAACGGCGGATCGGGGACCGAAAGCTGGTGATTCGCTCCGTTCCCGGCGGCGGGACCGAAAGGCTCGACGCCGAGCCTCGGGCCGAAGACGGAACCGCGCGGGACGCCTGCCTTGCCGACTCCCAGATCAGGGCGCTCGCGGTCCTCGGCCAGCGCGTCGAGGAGCACTACGGAGCACCGCAGGACACTGAATGGGCCATCGACGGCGACGGCAAACTGTGGCTCACCCAAGCGCGCCCCATCACCACGCTCTACCCGCAAATGACCCGGCAACCAGCAGTCCCCGGTCCGCACGCGTACCTTTGCTTCAGCCTCGCCCAAGGCCTCACCCGCCCCCTCACTCCCATGGGACTCGCGGGCATCAGGCTCATGGGGTCCTCGGTGGCCGGCGCGGCGGGATTCCGGGTTCCCGAACCGCGGGACGGGCCTTCGCCCTACTACGAGGCGGGGCAGCGGATCTATTTTGACCTCACTTCGGTGCTCAGGAGCAGGGCCGGGCGCGCCATCGTGCCCAGGATTTTCGACGTCATGGAAGCACGTTCGGCGTCCATCATGCGTGTCCTGTTCGAGGACCCGCGTTTCGCCGTCACCAGCAAGACGCCTTTCAAACTGCTCAGGCACGTTGGCCCGATCGTGCTCCGCTTCCACCTTCCGGAGACGCTGCTGCGTGCTCTCTTTCGGCCGGAAGTTGCCCTTGGCAAGGTGGAACAGCTGGACGGGAACCTGAAGGCCACGCATGAAGTCCCCACCGATACCACCCCCCGTGAAAAACTGGACCACGCCGAGCGGATACTGCGCACGGAATTGTTCCCCATACTGCCCAATATCCTGCCCCCGGTAGCGCTCGGCTTCGCGATGATGGGGCTGGTACGGAAGCTGCTTGGAGAACAGGCGTCCTGGGGTGAGCTCCAAACCATCATCCGCGGCCTGCCCAACAACGTCACCACCGAAATGGACCTTGCGCTGTGGCGGCTCTCGGCCAGTATCCGCGACGATCCCGCTTCCGCGGTGGCCTTCACCGGTGGCGATCCCGCTGCGCTCGCGGAGAGCTACCGCGACGGCAAGCTGCCGGTCGTCGCGCAATCGGGATTGGCCTCGTTCCTGCGCGACTACGGGCACCGGGCCATCGCGGAAATCGACCTAGGCATGCCCCGCTGGTCCGACGACCCCACCCACATCATCGGAGTCCTGGTCAATTACCTTCGCCTCGACGATCCCCGCCTGGCGCCGGACAAACAGTTCGAAAAAGCAGCCCGCGACGCCGAGGAACAAGCCGCCGTGCTGGTGGCCCGTGCGCGGTCCAAGAGTCCGCTCCACGCCAGGATCGTGAAAATGGCACTCGAACGGACACGCATGTTTGCCGGGCTCCGTGAACTTCCCAAGTACCACCTCGTGCGGGGCTTCGCCGCGGTCCGAGCACAGGTTGCGGAAGCAGGGGAGGCCTTGGCGGAAGCGGGAATCATCGACGATGCCAGCGACGTCTTCTTCCTGGATTTCAACGACGCCCGCCGCGGCTTGGACGGCAAGGATCTCCACGAGCTCGTGGCGCAGCGCCGCGAAGCCTATGAGCTTGAACTCAAGCGCCGCCACGTGCCACGCGTGCTGCTCTCCGACGGCACCGAGCCAGAAGCGCTGCCAGCCGGTCTCCTGAGCGGCGCGACGGGGGCACCGGCGTCGGACGGCATGCTGTTGGGAACCCCGGCTTCGGCGGGAACTGTGACGGCGGTGGCAAGGGTGATCATGGACCCGGTGGGCGCGCATCTTGAACCCGGAGAAATCCTGGTGGCGCCCTCGACGGATCCCGGCTGGACGCCCCTCTTCCTGACCGCCGGGGGACTCGTGATGGAGATGGGCGGTCCCAACTCGCATGGCGCCGTCGTGGCTCGTGAGTACGGGATTCCGGCAATCGTGGGCGTCCCGGATGCCACGTCCCGGATCAGCACAGGACAGACGATCACGGTGGATGGCGCCGCGGGGACGGTGGCTTTCTAGCCTATCCCCAGCCGAGTTCGTGCAAACGGTCGTCGCCGATGCCGAAGTGGTGGGCGATCTCATGGATCACCGTGATGGCCACTTCGTCGATTACTTCCTGGCGGGATCCGCAGATATCCAGGATCGGCTGACGGAAAATGGTGATCCGGTCCGGGAGGGAACCGGCATCCCACCAAGAGTCCCGTTCCGTCAACGGCACGCCCTCATACAGGCCCAGGAGTACGGTGTCCGGTTCGTCTCCAGGCTGCGGGATGTAGTCGTCCTCGATGAAGACGGCCACGTTGTCCATGGCCCGGGCAGCTTTGTCCGGGATGAGGAGCAATGCATCGCTGACGGCTGCCTCGAAGTCTTCCGGCGACATACTGAACGGAACGGTACTGGCCGCCGCGGCGTCAGCGCCAATCCCGGGACCCCCGGATCCGGGGCCGGGGAGCGGAGAGGAAATGCGCTGGCCGCCAGGGGCATCGCCGTCGGGAACAATCGGCAGGCCGGGAGGTAAATTCGCGGGCATGATCCGACTCTAGTCCGCGGCGCGGTCGTTGACGCCGGATGTGATGACAGCTACAGTTTTCCGGGCTGGTAATTCGTATAACCCAGCCCCAGGTTAAGCCCAGCCAGTCGTGCGGATCCTGTGACAAGCACCCCGGAGTTCCCAGTAGACAGGCCAGCCCATGACCCGCCCCGGCAGCCGCTCAGGCACGACGATGAACGACGTCGCTGCCGCTGCCGGTGTTTCCCAGGCCACGGTTTCCTTGGTGCTCAATGACGCCGCAGGAACCAGGTTCTCTGAGGAAACCCGACGCCGGGTCCATGCCGCCGCCAACGAACTGGGGTATCGGACCAACGCCCACGCCAAAGTGCTCCGCGACGGCGTTGCCGGGATGATCGGCTTCGTCGGCGACTTCGTGGCCACGGCGCCATTCGCGGGCAAGATCATCGAGGGCGCCCAAGCCCGGGCTTGGGAGGCCGGACTGCTCCTCCTGACCGTCAACACCGGCGGCGACAAGGCCCTCGAGGCCGCTTCGCTGGAGACCATGCTGTCCTACAAGGTGGCCGGAGTGGTCTACGCCGCCATGTACCACCGGGTCCTTGACGTACCGGACGTCCTGGCCGAGGTGCCCGCCGTCGTGCTCAATTCGCGCGACCGGTCCGGGCGGTTCCCGAGCATCGCTCCGCAAGAGGAGCTGGGCGGCTACACCGCCACCAAACGCCTGGTGGACGCGGGTCACCGGCGTATCGCGATGATCAACATCGGCGCGGTGGACGGCGAGCTGCCTGCCGCCGTCGGACGCCATGCGGGCTATCTCCGGGCACTCAAGGAGGCCGGCCTCGACGCCGACCCCCTGCTCCACAAGATCGGCGACGGGCATGAATCGGGCGGATTCGACAATGCCCTGGCGCTCATGACCGGTCCTCAGCCACCCACTGCCATCTTCTGCGCCAACGACCGCACCGCCTGGGGCAGCTACCAGGCGCTGGCCCAACTCGGATTATCGATCCCGCGCGATGTGTCGCTGGTGGGTTTCGACAACCAGGAAACGCTTGCCCCGCACTTGCGGCCCGGACTGACCACGCTGGAACTGCCTTTCCTTGAGATGGGCCGGCGCGCCATCGAACTGCTGCTGGCCGGCGCGGAACGTGATGGCAGTACCGAATACTTTGAATGTCCCCTGGTCGAACGCCATTCCGTGGCGGCGCCCCCGAAAACCACCATTAGCCCCTGAAATTTACTAGCAGCCAGTGAAACTCCCCAACCAAGGAACAGGAAACGCATGAACCACTCGCACCTTGCGTCCGAGCCGCTCGACGTCGTCGTGGTCGGCGAAGCGCTCATCGACATCGTCAACTCGCCTGGAGGCCAGACCGAATACCCGGGCGGCTCGCCTGCGAATGTCGCCTACGGCCTCGGGCGGCTCGATGTGAAAGCAGGGCTGCTGACCGCCGTCGGGCGCGACTCCCGGGGCGAGTCCATCGCGGCCCACCTGGCAAGCGCCGGTGTGGTTGTCCTTCCGGGCTCGCAATCGCTTGCGAAGACCGCGACGGCGACTGCGGAGATCGCCGCGGACGGTTCGGCCAAGTACACCTTCGACATCGAGTGGAACCTGGGCCCCGCCGCACTCCCTTACGCGCCAAAGGTGCTCCACACGGGCTCGATCGCCACGTTCCTCGAGCCCGGCGCGGCTAACGTCAGGACGCTCCTGGAGCAGGCCCAGGGCGGGTGCATCGTCACCTACGACCCCAACATCCGCACCGACCTCCTGGGCAGCCACAGCGAGGCCCTCCGCATTTTCGAGGAGCTCGTACCGCTGACCAGCGTGGTGAAGCTCAGCGACGACGACGCGTTCTGGCTCTACCCCGGCAAGTCCTTGGAAGAGACTGCAACACACATCCTGGGCCTCGGTGCGGGCCTGGCCGTCGTCACCCGAGGTGCCCAGGGTTCCTTGATGGCGACGCCGCACACCCAGTTGACGGTTCCGGCAGTGACCTCGGTGGTTGCGGACACCATTGGCGCCGGCGATTCCTACATGTCTGCGCTGATCCTCGGGCTGCTGCTGCGCGGTAGCCAAGGGCTCGCGCCCACGGTTCTCGAACGCATCGGACAGACCGCCTCCATGGCCGCGTCCATTACCGTGGGGCGCCCGGGAGCCAATCCGCCCACGCACCGCGAGCTTCTCGCCGGGATGGCAAGGTAGCCGCGGCGGAGGTGCGACGGCGGTGCGGTGCACCTTGGCGCCGGGCCGCCCGGCTTCTTAGCGGGGGGTGATCCCGCGGGAACGGCGCCGCGTCAACCCGACTCCCACAAGGCAGATGACGCCGCCCACAAGGCCCCAGATGGTGGGGATTTCCTTGAGGACCGCCCAGGAAATCAGGATCGTGGTGCCCGGAACCAGGTACGTCGTGGCGGCGAGTTTCCCGGCCTCGATGAGGGACAGTGCGTAGGCCCATGTGGTGAAAGCGATGGCGGTGGGGAAAATTCCGAGGTACACCAAGCCGAGGGTGGCCGGAAGGGGTGCGGCCTGCACTTCGGCCACTAGTTGGCCGGCCCACGGCAGGCAGCACACGGCGCCCACCATGATGCCAAACCAGGTGGCCTGTGCAGCGGAGAACGTGCGCAGCACCGGCTTCTGGACAATCACGCTCACCGCGGCGAGCACAGCGGCAAGGAGACACAACAGCACTCCGGCGACATCCGCCGTCGAGCGCTGTCCCGAACCGAGCGCGATCAGCGCAACGCCGCCGAACGCCACGAGGCTGCCGATGATCAGCCAGCGCGGAAAGCCTTCTTTCAGGATCACGCCGGCCAGGACGGCGATCAGGATCGGCGAGACGTTGATGAGCATGGCGCTGGTTCCGGCATCGAGCATGTGCTCGGCGGCGTTCAGGGCGAGGTTGTAACCTGCGAACCACATGACGCCGTAGGCGAGGATGGGCAGCCATTCGCGTCCTTTGGGCCAGCGCTTGAGCCTGGGCAGGGCGACAGTGCCGAGCGCGACGGCGGCAACCACCAGCCGTCCGAGGGTCAAGGAACCGGGGGAGAAGCTGGGTCCCACGGCCCGGATGCCCACGAAGGCGGACGCCCAGAGGACAACGGTGACGATGACGGCGGCAATGCCGAGCTTACTGATGGTCCGGGAGGGTGTGGTCGCCGAAGAGATTGGTGTGCTTGTGGCCATGGTGCCAATCTAGCCCGGGAGCAGCTGGACGGACTGGCGGAATTCGGACGTCTTTCAACAAGAAACCGCCAACCCTGGCACGGCGGTTTTGAGCGGTGGCTTGAGACTGGCGCTGCGTCCGGATTGCGTCCTGGTTTGAGACCCCGTTTGCGTTCCGCGCTGCGCGATTTGGGAATATCCCTGAGTATGCTCTAAAGTTTTAGAGTCCAGTTCGGACGAGCGAGAAGCGGTAAACGCATAGCGTTGTTGACCGTCGCGAATTCGGATTGTTCCAGGCCCCCATCGTCTAGCGGCCTAGGACACCGCCCTTTCACGGCGGCGGCACGGGTTCGAATCCCGTTGGGGGTACGCAAGGAACTGGTCAAGCCGGGCTGAAAAGTCTGGTAGGCTGGAAGCCTTGAAAAAAGCGGTAGAGATACCGCAAGCAAGGCCCTGTAGCGCAGTTGGTTAGCGCGCCGCCCTGTCACGGCGGAGGTCGCGGGTTCAAGTCCCGTCAGGGTCGCTCTGATTGCCGGAAGAAGTTCCGGCAATCATGGTGACATTGTCACCTAAGGCTCTGTAGCTCAGTTGGTAGAGCGTTCGACTGAAAATCGAAAGGTCACCGGATCGACGCCGGTCGGAGCCACCACTGGGAAGCGTCAGTTCTTCGGAACTGGCGCTTTTCTTCATTTAAGCTGCGATGGAAATGCTTGGGGTTATTCGATTTCTGCCTAAAGGGCGGACATTTCAGCGCGCGTGCGCCATTTACGGCAATGATCCAGCAGAATCTCATGACGACGGCCGGCTTGTCTCCGCCTTGTCTTGGCCAAGCGCTAGGGTGGTACTCAAGAGAAGGGGAGGGCTAAATGGACCAGCAGGAAAGCTACACCGCGCCTGAACCGGAAGCCGTTGGGGCTCCGGTATCCGAGGACCGGCAAACGGTGGCAGGAAGTGGCCGCACAGTGATCTCGGATTCCGCTGTCGCCAAGGTTGCCGGCATTGCGGCCAGGGCTGTTCCAGGCGTCTATTCCCTCGGCTCGGCTCCTTCGCGCGCCCTCGGAGCCATCCGCGATGCCGTTGGTAGCCAGGACCACGCCGCAGGCGTCCGCGCCGAGGTCGGAGAAACCCAAGTGGCCGTGGACCTCAATCTTGTGGCCGTCTACGGATACCCTTTGCATGATGTCGCCAACCAGGTCCGCGCGGCCGTCTATCGTGCCGTCGAATCGTTGGTGGGCCTGGAGGTCATTGAGGTCAACGTTGAGATCAACGACGTCTACGTTGCTCCGCCCGTCAAAGCCGGAACAAGAGGCGCATTATCGGAAAGGGAGCCACTCCAGTGAACTTGACCGTTGTCGGAATCGGGATCGGCGCCTTCGTGGCGTTCATGGCCTTCCAATTCGGGCTGTGGGGTTTCATCATCGCGCTTCTCTTCATGGGCATCGGTGCGCTTCTGGGCCGCGCCGCGGACGGAAAGCTTGACCTGCGCAGCGTGCTGGATGCCCTCACCGGCCGCCGCTCGTCGTCATGAGTTCCACGGCTGAGGCTGTGCAGCCCGCCGTGAATCTGGCTGGCCACAACCGAATCAGCACCCAGGCGCTCACCACCTTGGCCCAGGCAGCCGCCGCGGAAGCGCTTGGAGTCTCGTCGCAGGATGTTCGCGCCGAATGGTCGGACGACGACGGCCTGCTGGCACTCTCGATTGTCGCCCCGATCAGTGTGCCCTCGCTGACGGACGTCCTCAGGGACCCCCTGCGGGTAGCAGGATACGGTGGAACGGTCTGGGACCGTGCCGTAGCTGCCAAGACGGCCATTCTTGAGCGTGTCACCCAGCTCAGCGGTTCCACCTTGAGCCGCGTGGATATCCGGATCAGCGGCGCACGCGTCAGCGAAGGAGTCCGCGTCCGATGAGCCACGCCCAGACCCCGCATCCCCAGACCCCGCACGCCCGGCGCAGCCTCCCGGACACTGCGCCGGCTCAGACGGCCGAAGGCGACACCCCCGGTGTCCACACGCCCGGGACCCCAGGCAACGGCGACCGGATCGACGTCGGACTCCAGCGCATCCTCAAGCGTGAGACCCGCTCGTCCCGCGCTGGAATGGCGGCGCTGGCCGCGGCGCTCGTGATCGCGGCCTGTCTCTATGCCCTCCTCGAATCCGCGCTGCGTGCCATTGGTCAACCACCGTGGCTCATCGATCCGCAAACAGCGGCCGAACGGCTGACGGCCCTTCCCGGAGGGATTTCCCCCTTGCTGCTTGGTGCCCTGGGCGGGGTCGTGGCCATGGTGGGCCTGATGTTCTTCTTGAACGCAGTCCTGCCCGGCCGAAAGTCCCGTCACTTGCTTGAGGATCCCCGGGCCGGAGTGGTGGTGGACGACGAGGTCATCGCTTCGGCGCTGGCCAGGGCCGCCCGGACGGCAGCGAACGTCACCCAGGAGCAGGTCATGGTGGTGGTTTCCCAGAGGCTGGTTGTGGTCAACGTCCGGCCAACCTCGGGCGTGCCGTTGCACGAGGAACGGATCCTTGCCGCCGTCGAGGATGAACTTCAAAGGATGGCCCCTTCGCCCATGCCTTCAGTCCGGGTCAATGTCGCCGCTTCCGGGGTGATCGGGGCATGAACGGTACTCCGCACGTCCTCAACCGAATCCTGATCGGCATCCTTGGCCTGAAACTATTGGCCATCGGCATTCTCCTGATACTGCTCGCCACTGTCCCCGCCGTCGGAAGTTGGTGGCAAAGCTGGTCCACCGGGCTCTGGGAACACGCCAAGTACCTCTCTGAGCAGACCCGCATTCCAGGGCGTGAGGAAAGCTGGCTTTGGGTCGCCGCAGCTGCGGTGCTTGTTGTGCTGATCGTGCTCATGGTGTCCTGGGTGTCGCAGCAAGGCAAGGGCCGCGCCAACCTCATCGTGTCGGAGTACGACGACGCTCAGACTGCCGGGGACGTCAACATCGGCGGGAACCTTGCCGAGCAGGCGCTCAAGGCGGCCCTTGCGGAACGTACGGATCTTGCGGGCGTGACGGTGGCAACCTACGAGGTCAACGGTCGTCCCGGGCTCCGGGTCAGGGTCCAGCCCCGTCAAGGCGTTTCCCCGCACGCACTCGCCGCGGATGTCTCCCGGCTCGTGGAGGCGCTGGACATTGTGGTGGGACGCCGGACTCCCGTCTTGATCCATATCGGGGCCGGCGCACGGACCAGGTTCAGCAAGGCCGAGCGCGTTCGTTGAACTGACACGCAACCGTTGTTAATCGGATGGCTATGTTACCTCGCAGGCGTTTTGCGTTGCAGGGGTATCTGCAGGGCCATAGTTTGAAGGGTAGGGGGAACTCTTCCCTTTGGTTGGGCTTGCCCGGCCGGCACTGGACCTTGGGTCCGTAGTCAAGCCGATGGACCAAAACACTTGGGCCAGGAACAAGGAGAAAACCATGAGCGAAGAAGTCAACAACATCAAGCAAAGCGCCGAAGCCGCGGCTGAACAGGCCAAGCACGTCGCAGGTGACGCCGCGGAGCACGTCAAGGAATTTGCCGGTGACGCCGCGGAGCACGTCAAGGAGTTCCTGTCGGGTGACGTGGCTGAGAAGGCCAAGGACCTCGCGGGGGATGTTGCCGGGAACGCCAAGGAAATCGTGGGTGACGTGGCTGAGAACGCCAAGGGCCTCGGCTCGAAGATCGCCGGATTCTTCAAGGGCGGCAAGTAGGCTCCACGCCAAAGCGACGCCTTCCTGACCTTCTTTGGTTAGAGAACGGGGCCGACACGCAGAACTTGCTGCGTGTCGGCCCCGTTTCCGTGCCAAAGAAGGTCAGGAAGGGAAGGGGCCCTACTTCGCCACGAGGTATGCCCCGCTGTTCGGGGCAATCGAGGCCCCGCCCGAGCCGCCATCGCTGGAGAGTTCCACCCGGAGCCCGGCCGGCACGGGGAGGGCGGCAGTACCCATGTTGACTACAACCAGCACGTCGCGGTTGTGGAAGGCCAGGACTCCGTTGGCGGGATCGTGCTCCTCGGCCCACTGGAACGTGCCTGAGCCCAGGCGATGCGTGCGGCGGAAAGCCAGGACGGAGCGGTACAGCTCCAAGGTGGAGCCCCCGACGCCGGCCTGGACGTCCGCCGCCAGCTCGCCGAACGCTTCGGGCTGGGGCAGCCAGGGCGCAGCAGGCGCTCCGCCGGCAGCCGCGGCGCCCGCGGTACCGGACGACGCCCCCTCCGAGAACCCGAAGCCGGGCGCCCCGGACTTCCAGGGCAGTGGTACGCGGCACCCATCGCGGCCGCGCTCCACGCCCTTGGTACGGAAGAATGACGGATCCTGGCGAGCGTCTGCCGGAAGGGAGGTGTGTTCCGGCAGGCCGAGTTCCTCACCCTGGTACAAATAGGCCGAGCCCGGCAGGGCGAAAGACACCATGGAGGCCGCCCGTGCCCGGGCCAGGCCCAGGACGGCGTCGGGTTGTTCGTCTTCCGCCGCGATTCCCTTGGGGAACGTGGTGGGATCTGCCAGCCCGAAGCGGCTGGGGTGCCGGACGGTGTCGTGGTTGCTCAGGACCCAGGTGGAGGGCGCTTCGACGGATCCCGCCGCGTCGAGGGAAGACTCGATTGCCACTGCCATGCGCTCCGCGTCCCAGCCCGCCAGGAGAAAATCGAAGTTGAAGGCCTGCTGCATTTCATCCTTGCGGACGTACCGGGCCAATCGCTCCGCGGGCTCTACCCAGGCCTCGGCAACCAGCATGCGGTCCCCGTCGTACTCGGCGAGGACTCTGTGCCATTCGCGGTAGATCTCGTGGACCCCGTCCTGGTCGAAGAAGGGCGACGGCGGGTCCAGCGGCGGCTTGACCTTGTGCTCGACGGCGGTCGCGACGGGCCCCGCAGCGGGCACGGCTCCGGCAGCGATGTGGGGGTGTGCGGTGTGCGGTTCGACGGCTTCGCTGTGGGCGCCCGGTGCGGACAGGCCACCTTCGACCATGGCGGCAGAGCCTTCCCAGTCCGGCAAGCCGGCTTCTTTGACCAGGCCGTGGGCAACGTCCACCCGGAAGCCGTCAACTCCGCGGTCCAGCCAGAAGCGCAGCACCGAGCGCATCTCCTCGTGGACTTCTGGGTTCTCCCAGTTGAGGTCGGGCTGCTTCGTGTCGAAAAGGTGTAGGTACCACTCGCCGGGAGTACCGTCGTCGTTCGTCAGGCGCGTCCACGCGGGGCCGCCGAAGATGGATTTCCAATTGTTCGGGGCCAGGGCCCCATCCCCGGAGCCCGCTTTGGAGTCTTTGCCCGGGTGGAACATGTAACGCTCACGCTCGGGGGAGCCGGGGGCTGCGGCGAGGGCTTCGCGGAACCAGGCGTGCTCGTCCGAGGTGTGGTTGGGCACGAGGTCGACGATCACCTTGATGCCCAGGCTGTGTGCTTTCTCCAGCATTGCGTCGAAGTCGTCCAGCGTGCCGAAAAGGGGGTCCACTGCCCGGTAGTCCGCTACGTCGTATCCCGCATCAGCCTGCGGTGACTTGTAGAACGGGGAGAGCCACACGGCATCCACGCCCAGCTCCTGCAGGTACGGCAGTTTCGCGGTGACCCCGGCAAGGTCGCCCATTCCGTCGCCGTTGGCATCGGCGAACGAGCGCGGATAAATCTGGTAGACGACGGCGCTTGCCCACCACGCGGAATTGTTGGAACCGGGGGTTGGGATCGGGGAGTGCGGCACTGGATTCCTCTCGATGACATATTTTTGTGTAAACGCTTGCATTACTACCCGGAAGCTTACTAATGTGAGGCTCACCACATCAACCGCACAGCGGAAATACCTGGTCCACTCACTGAGGAGTTCCCAGCATGAACACACGCAAGTACCTTTTGCCGGCCGCTGTTGCCGGCGTGCTAGCCATGTCCCTGTCCGCCTGTGGTGGCGGCGGTGGCGGCGGCACAGCCTCAAGCGGCGGAGATGCCGCAGCGAACCTCGACGGACGCGGTCCAATCACCTACGTCCAGGGCAAAGACAACAGCAACGTTGTCCGCCCGCTCGTCGATAAGTGGAATGCGGCGCACCCGGACCAGAAGGTCACTTTCAAGGAGCAGTCCGACCAGGCGGACCAGCAACACGACGATTTGGTCCAGAACTTCCAGGCAAAGAACGTCAATTACGACGTCGTTGACGTGGACGTCATCTGGACCGCCGAGTTTGCAGCGAAGGGTTGGCTGCAGCCGCTCACGGACAAGATGAGCATCGATACCTCAAAGATGCTGCCCGCCACGGTCAAGACGGCGACCTACAACAACACGCTCTTCGCGGCACCCCAGACCTCGGACGGCGGCATCCTCTACTACCGCAAAGACCTGGTGCCCACCCCGCCCAAGACCTGGGACGAGATGATGAGCATGTGCTCCATCGCGAAGTCGAACGGCATCGACTGCTACGCAGGACAGTTCGCCAAGTATGAAGGCCTCACCGTGAACGCGGCTGAAGCCATCAACTCGGCCGGCGGCACGATCGTTGGCGACGACGGCAAGTCCACCGTGACCTCGGCGGCGGCGAAGGCCGGCCTGAACAACCTGGTCACCGCCTACAAGAGCGGAAACATCCCCACGCAGGGCGTGACCTACCAGGAAGAACAGGGCCGGCAGTCCTTCGAAGACGGCAAGCTCCTCTTCCTGCGCAACTGGCCCTACGTCTACAACCTCGCCAAGACGGACGGTTCGTCCAAGGTGAAGGACACCTTCGGCATGGCTCCGCTCCCGGGTAAGAGCGGCCCCGGCGCCTCTTCCCTCGGTGGACACAACCTCGCCGTCAGCGTCTACTCGGCGCACAAGGCAACGGCCAAGGACTTCCTGACCTTCATGACAAGTGAAGAGACTGAAAAGTTCTACGCAACGCAGGGCTCGCTGGCCCCGGTGCTCGCTTCCTTGTACGACGACCCGACCCTGGTCCAGCAGCTGCCGTACCTTCCGGTGCTGAAGACCTCGATCTCGAATGCCGTGCCGCGCCCGGTCACGCCGTTCTACCCGGCTGTCACCAAAGCCATCCAGGACAACGCCTACGCTGCCATCAAGGGTGACAAGTCCGTCGATCAAGCAATGACGGATATGGACACGGCCATCAACTCGGCCAGCCAATAGCGACACCTCCAGTGAACCCCGGGCGGCCGGCGCTTTACGCGTACGGCCGCCCGGGGGGCACGCCATCAATTTCCGGAAGGAGGGGAAATGTCCACCCTTGCGCAACCTAAGCGGGCGCCAGAGACACCAAGCCCCAAAACCAAAAAAGTTCAAAAAGAAGTAGGACAGGACCGGGCGGCCACGTCTCAAGGCCGCTGGGCGTTCTGGTTGATTTCCCCCGCCCTGGTATTGCTTGCCGTTGTCATCGTGTACCCGGTGGTCAACGCGATTATCATGGCGTTCCAGAAGGACCAGGGCCTTGACCCGGTCACCAAGGTCTTCGTCCAGGGCGGACCCGCGGGCTTCGATAACTTTGTCCACTGGTTGGCCCAGCAATGTGGCTCTGCTGCCTGTGCTCCTGGCACCCTCGGCGCCCAATTCTGGAGCGCGGTCGGAACGACGTTCTTCTTCACGGCGGTCACCGTTGTCCTGGAGACTGTCCTCGGGTTCTGGATGGCCGTCATCATGGCCCGGACGTTCCGCGGCCGCAGCGCCCTTCGTGCTGCAGTCCTGGTTCCGTGGGCCATTCCAACGGCCGTGACCGCGAAACTGTGGTTCTTCATCTTCGCTTTCGACGGAATCGCCAACAAGCTCTTTGGTACCGCAATCCTGTGGACAGGCAGCGAATGGCCTGCCCGCTGGGCGATCATCATTTCAGACGTTTGGAAGACGACGCCGTTCATGGCCCTGCTGATCTTGGCTGGCCTGCAGATCATCCCGGCCGAAGTGTACGAAGCCGCGAAGGTGGACGGCGCCTCGGCTTGGCAGCGCTTCACCCAGATCACCCTGCCGCTGGTGAAGCCGGCACTCATGGTGGCTGTCCTGTTCCGTGTCCTTGACGCACTGCGCATGTATGACCTCCCGGCCATCATGACCCAGGGCTCGAACGGCACAACAACGTTGTCCATTTTGGTTGTTGACCAGATCCGTCAGGGATTCAACTCAGCAGCGGCGTTGTCAACTATCACGTTCTTGATCATCTTCCTCGTTGCGTTCATCTTCGTTCGTTTCCTCGGAGCCAACGCAGTCGCCTCAGCCACACCCAAGACCACCAAGGGGCAGGACAAATGACCGCCGTGAGCATTGACTCCGCGCCTAAGACAGCTGCCCGACGGCGGGAACGCTGGGCGAGCGGGCGCACGTACATCAGCGCAGGGCTCATCTTCATCTGGTGCCTGATTCCCTTTTACTGGATGATCGTGACCGCGTTCCGCGACGTTGGATATACCTTCGATTCGACGCCTTTCTTCACCCACGTCACCTGGGACAACTTCAACACGGTGTTCTCCGAAAGCCTGGGCAACCACTTCGGCCGGAACCTGTTGAACTCGCTCTTCGTGGCAGGGGTAACCACCGTTGTCGCCCTGCTTTTCGGGGTTTTCGCGGCATATGCCTTGTCCAGGCTTGAATTCCGCTTCAAGTTCCTGGTCCTCGGATTTGTCCTCGGGGCCTCGATGTTCCCGGGTGTGGCCTTGGTGACTCCGTTGTTCCAGCTGTTCACGAACATCGGCTGGTACGGCACATATCAGGCGCTGATCATTCCGAACATCTCGTTTGTTCTCCCCCTGACGGTTTACACCCTGACGTCCTTCTTCCGGGAAATGCCGTGGGAGCTGGAGGAATCAGCCCGGATTGATGGCTGCACGCAAGGCCAGGCATTCCGCAAGGTGATCATGCCGCTCGCTGCGCCGGCTGTTTTCACCACCGCCATCCTGGCGTTCATCGCTTCGTGGAACGAGTTCCTCATCGCGAGCCAGCTGTCCAATGACCAGACGAAGACCGTCACGGTCGCTATCGCCTACTTCGCAGGTGCCCAGGCCCACCAGGAGCCGTACACCGCCGTCATGGCAGCCGGAACGGTTGTGACGATTCCGCTCGTGATCCTTGTGCTTGTCTTCCAGCGCAAGATCGTGGCGGGCCTGACAGCCGGCGCCGTCAAATGACGCAAACTCCCGATTCGGCCGGGCCGTCCATCGGCGGCCCGGCCAAGGAGCAGCACTCGCGGGTGAAATCGGCGGAAGATTTCGACCTCGTGATAGGTTTTCTCGGCTTCTGGGCCTTGGTCCTGCTGGTCATCACTGTGGCCGCCGAACTCACGGCCCAGCCCGCACTGGGCTGGGCCCTGGGCCTCCTGGCAGTGCTGCTGGCCTTGTGGGGGATGCTTCGGCTTCGCCGGCGGCTCCCGGCACGGACATCCAGGCGCATCACGTGAGCAGCGAGCCGAAATAAGTAGCGCGGAATCGGCGGAGGACAGCCAGGCGGAATACGCTGGTTATCTGCCGTCTGGGAAGGAACCCCCGGCTTCCGCACGGATTCCTTGAGGGGGCTTGAGTGGCGAAAACGAGTGAACGGTCCCAGCGTGGCGGCCACGCAGGAGCCAGCATTGAGGATGTCGCACAGGCCGCTGGCGTTTCCACCGCCACCGTTTCCCGCGCAGTGCGCGGCCTTCCCCGGGTATCTCCTGCTACCCGGGAGAAGATCCTAAGGGTCGCGGGAGAACTTGGGTATGTGGCGTCGTCGTCTGCTTCGGGACTGGCCACGGGACGTACCAGGACGATTGGTGTCCTGGCCCCCTACGTGGACCGTTGGTTCTTCTTCAAGGCCATCGAGGGCGTGGACCGTGAGCTCCACGCCCGCGGTTACAACCTGTCCCTGTTCAACTTGGGCGGCCAGCGCGGAGCGCGGGAACGGCTCTTCAGCAAGACGATGGTCTACAAGCAGATCGATGCGCTCCTGGTCCTTTGTATGTCCCTGACGCCTGAGGAAATTGCCGATCTCCAAAGGATCGAAATCCCCTTGGTCATTGTCGGCGGTCCAGTGGAGGATTGCCCCAGCATCGGCATCGACGATTACGCCGCCTCGGTGGAAGCCACCATGCATCTGTTGAACCTCGGGCATCGGGCGATCGCGCTGCTCCACGGCCAGGACGATTCCGACCTGAACTTCACCGTGCCGCGGCTGCGCGTTGACGGCTTCACGGATGCCATGACGAGCGCGGGCTTCTCGATGCCGCCGGAATGGGACATCTTCGGAAACTTCACTGTGGGCAGTGGCCAGGAAGCCTTCGACGAGCTCTGGAGCAAACCTGGACCCAAGCCGACAGCGATCTTCTGTGCCTCAGATGAAATGGCCATGGGGGCCATGTTGCAGGCACGCCGTCGTGGCGTCCGCGTACCGGAAGAATTGTCCATCATCGGCATCGACAACCATGAATTCGCCGAGGCCATGGGGCTGACAACCGTAGCCCAGGACCCCGTGGAACAAGGCCAATTGGGCACGCGCATGCTGTTGGACGAATTGGCCGGGGCCACAGGTTCCGTGCGGTCAATGAAAGCAGCCCACCGGCTGATCGTGCGGGAAACCACCGCCCCGCCGCGGCCCGAAAGCTAGGAACCCCAAAAGCTAGGAAGCCCGGGCCAACTGCCTGATGGGGATCCAGCGGGAAGCCAGCCTGCGATACGCCGCGGCCGCTCCCGTCATGTCCCCCTCGGCCAGGCATTCGATGCCGAGCCTGACGTCCATGGGCGACTCGTCCGGGTACACCTTGTCCGCCACTGCACCGTAGTCCAGCTCGACCATTGACTGAACATGGAACAACTCGAGCCATTCGGTGAGCTGGGTGAGGTCGTCCAGCATGTCCAGGTCCGGGGCTGCAAGGGCGAGGTTGGCTACTGCGAAGCGTGCCCGGTCCAAGGCATCGGTCAGTGAGGCCCAGACCCTGACCGTCAGGATGCGGCCGCCGGATTCCACGACATCCTTGCGGTCCGATTCCTGGAACAGCGAGAACCAGCTGAAGGGGATCCCCCACGTGGAGGCCCGCGTGTGCACCCGCTTCGCGTCATGACTGGCGTTGATGCGGTCGATGCGAGCCTGGTGCCGGTCGCGCTGGTCCACGGGGATGAGCAGGTCCGCGAGCGGTCCGTGGATACCTTCCATGAGGGCATTGGCCGCCAATCCTGCCCGGATGACCAGCTGGCTGGGGCAGTAAAGCAGCCGCCCGGCGTCGGGATCGTTCCGGTCTCCCGAAGGAACCCGTGTGATGCGCACCAGATCGGTGCTCCCGGTCGGGAAGGGGTCCCCGCCCTTGCGGGTGACCCGTCCGAGGGAAGCGAGCAGCTCGGCATTCTCGACGGCGGCCCGCGAGCCGCTGCGGGTACCGCTCGCCACGAGCTGCTGCCGCTGGTCCTCGGGGAACGCTTCGAGCGGTTCGTAGACGCGCAACGCTGAAGAGAAGGGCAGTCCTGCCTGGCTCCCGTATAGCTTTCCGCTCATCGCGGGCCCGCCTCCTCCGTCATTGTTGCTACTCAGTCCGTAAGCTCCACGATCACGGGAGCGTGGTCCGAAGCGCCCTTGCCCTTGCGTTCCTCGCGGTCGATCGACGCCCCGGTGACGCGGGCGGCCAGCGCGGGGGAGGCCATGACGAAGTCGATGCGCATGCCCTCCTTCTTGGGGAACCGCAGCTGTGTGTAGTCCCAGTAGGTGTAGACGCCGGGACCTGGTGTGTAGGCGCGGGCGACGTCGGTGAAACCGGCCGTTTCGAACGCCCGGAAGGCCTCGCGCTCGGGTTCGCTGACGTGGGTGAGTGCGTTCGCCCTGAAGTAATCGATGTCCCAGACATCCTCGTCAAGCGGCGCGATGTTCCAGTCGCCCATGAGCGCCACCTGGGTCTCGGGGTTCTGCGTGATCCAGCCGGCGGCGTGGCCCTTCAGGGTGTCCAGCCACTTGAGCTTGTACGGCATGTGTTCGTCGTCCAGGGAACGGCCGTTCGGAACGTACAGGCTCCACACCCGTACTCCGCCACACGTTGCGGCAATCGCACGGGCTTCCTGGACAGGGTCCTTGCCGGCTTTTCCGAAGGCGGGCTGGTCAACAAAGGTGCGTTCGACGTCGTCGAGCCCTACGCGCGAGGCGATCGCGACGCCGTTCCATTGGCTCAGGCCGAAATGGGCAACCTCGTAGCCCATGCGCTCGAAGAGCTCCCACGGGAAGTTGTCGTCCTTGCACTTGGTTTCCTGCATGGCGAGGACGTCGCAGTCACTGCGCTGCAGCCAGGCCTCGACGCGGTCGGCACGTGCGCGGAGCGAATTTACATTCCAGGTAGCTATCTTCACAGCCACTAACTTACCGAACTTGGGACCTGGCGCATCCCCTCGGAGCAGATTGCTGCCGCAAGGCTAATGGGCGAGCATTACCGAAGAGGAGGCGCGCCTGCGGAGCTTGATGCCGGAGGCGATCAACAAAACGCCGCTGACCGCGGAGTATGTCGCGAGGAGCGCCACTACGCCCAGGAATCCCGCGCCCGGATTGACCAGCACAAAGAGCCCAAACAAAGTTGTGACCAACGCCGTCAACATCCAAATCCACCAAGCCCTGACCGTCGTCCTGGTGTCCATGGCAAGGATGATCTGCGAAACCCCGAGGACCAAGGCCCATGCTCCTATGAGGACGCCTAGTGCCGCGGCGGTAATTCCCGGCCACGAAACGGCAACGATGCCGGTCGCGACCGAGATGAAGCCGCCGATCAGGCTCCAGCGGGAGTGCCGTGCAGGATCGTAGAAGTAGTGGGCCATGTTGGTGAGCCCGTCGGTCATGGCGTACACGCCAAACACGTAGACGAGGGCAAACACCGTGGCGACCGGCAGGGAAGCGACCAGGAAGGCCAAGAGAAGGGCCAAAGCTCCCCGGAAGATCAGCGCCGTTCCTGAATGCTGAAACAACTTGCGACCTGCGGTGTCGGACATAGGGTCAGTTTAGACCCGGCGCGGTAGCTGGGGAATGGGCCGGCACGCGTGAGGCCACCCCTTTCGTTATCGGCGGGTGTAGTGGGCGATGATGACGCCCTTGGTGGTGGTGACGGAGCCGGTGAGCTCGAACTCGGTCAGCGGGGCTGGACCTTCGAACAGCCGCGTCCCGGTACCCAGGGTGAGCGGGTGGATCAGCAGCGTGAAGTTGTCGATGAGGCCTTCGGCGTGCAGGGAGCGGACCAGCGACGCGCTGCCGATGATCGTCAGATCGTTGCCCGGCCCGGCCTTGAGCTTAGCCACCGTCTCTGCGGCCTCGCCGGACAGCAGGATGGAGTTCTGCCAGGCGTCGGCGTTCTCCAGCGTCCTTGACACAACGTACTTCGATGCAGCGTTCATGTACACGGTGAACGGGTTGTCGTCGGCGCGGGTGCCCCAGGCGGTGATGAAATCGGTCCAGGTCCGGTGTCCGAACAGCATGTCCGCGGGTTTCGCCATGCCCTTGCCCATCTCACGGCCCATGACCTCGTCGTTGTACCTGCCGCCCCACCCACCGTGGGTGAAGCCACCGCGGGTGTCCTCGTCCGGACGGCCCAGGCCCTGGATGACTCCGTCGAGGGTGATGGACAACGTGGCATTTATCTGGCGCATGACATGCTCCCTTGCTCCTGCGGACCGCTCTCTGCGGCCCGGTCACCCCCTATACGAATGGCGACCGGCCAAATCGACACCGGCACCCGCATTTTTTCTTAACGCATCCCCTCGCGGCGGATGGCCACCGCAATCGCCGCGGCCCGCGTCTCGATGCCGAGCTTGGCGTAGATGTGCGCCAAATGCGTCTTGACCGTGGCCTCGGAGATGAATAGCCGTTTGCCGAGCTCGCGGTTGCTGAGGCCTTGAATGAGGAGGCTGAGCAGTTCGGCTTCCCGCGGGGTGAGGACCTCGTCCGGGTTGCGCAATTGCTGGAATAGCTTGCTGGCCACGGGCGCGCTCATGACGCTCTTGCCTTGGGCCGCGCCCCGGACCGCGGCGAAGATCTCCTCCGGCGCGGCGTCCTTGAGCACGTAGCCCATGGCACCTGCATCCACGGCCCTCACGATGTCGGCATCGGAATCATAGGTGGTGAACACCAATACCGCTTGCTGCTTGCTCGCTTGGAGCAATCGCTTGATCGCCTCGATTCCGTCCATGCCCTCGCCCATGGCTAGGTCCATCATGACGACGTCGGCCGGGTGTTGTTGCGCAATGACGAGGGCTTCCTCGCCCGATGCGGCTTCGGCGACGACGGTGATGTCCGGCTGGGTGCCGAGCAACGCCTTGAGTCCGCTGCGGACCACCAAATGGTCATCGACGAGCAGGACCGAAATGGGGTTCATGGGGCGTCTTTCTTGATGGGCGACTGGTGTGCTTGATCCGGTTCTGTAAACGGCAGCGGCAGTTGCGCGGCTACGACGGTTCCCTCTCCGGGGGAGCTCTCCACCGAAAATACCCCGCCGAGTTGTTCCACCCGTTGGCGCATGGCACGCAGACCGTAGCCTCCCCTTTCCGACGGCGGTGGTACCGCGGCGGGATCAAAGCCGCGGCCGTCGTCGAACACGTCCGGGGTGACGGCCCCGGGCAGGAATCCAAGGGTTAAACTGGCCTGTTCAGACTGGGCATGGAGCTTGATGTTGGCCGCCGCGCTTTGGGTCACGCGCACCAGGGCATGGCGGACCTCGTCGGGTACTGGTCGGGGATCCCCGGTGACGTGGACGATCACGGAGTCGAGGTATTGGCGGGCGGCCTGTTCGAGGGCCTGGGGCAGCGGTCCGCTCTCCAGGCCAGGCGCGGAAAGTTCGTGGACCAGGCTGCGGGTGTCGGCCAGGTTCTGCCGCAGGAGGGTCCCGGCCTTCTGCACTTCCGCTTTCGCGCCCTCTTCAGGCCACGAGCGCTGCGCGGCTTCGAGCAGGAGCAGGCTGCTGGCAAGGCCTTGAGTGACGGTGTCGTGGATTTCCCTCGAGACACGTTCACGCTCCGCGGCGATCCCGGCCGCGCGTTCGCTCGCGGCCAGGCGTTCCTGTGCCTGGGACACGTCGGCGTGGAGTTGGCGTTGCAGCGCGGCGTCGTCCTCAATGCGGTCGTAGATCAACGTGAGCAGAACCGCTGCGGCGATGGGCCCGAGCAGCATGGCGACGTCGGTGTCGCCGCTGAGGCGGAACAGCCCGATGGCCGTGGCACTTGCCGTCAAACCCGCGGCCAGATAGGCGATCCAGCCGCTGAAGGCAGCGCGGGACAGGAAAAACAAAGCGAAGGAGCACCAAGCGAAACTCGGTGCGGCAATGACCAGCGCGGCCCAGGCAAGCACGAGCGCCACCATCCACAACAGCCACGGTTGGCGCCGCTTGGCCAGCACCGCCACCACTGCATAGAGAACGCAGACCGCGGCCGCCAGGGCCACGGTCCAGAGATTGTCGGCCGGGCTGTGCCGCAGGACGTAGCGCACGCCGGATGCCACCATGAGCACCGCGAAGCTGAGGTGGACCACTGCATCGATCGGGCCCCGGGTGGGGCGGAAGGCAGCGGGACGGGAGGCCGTCCTGTTCGGAGATTCCGGCATTCTTCCCATGCTAGGCGCGTTCAGGTCGCCGGTCTCTCCGCCTTTTGGCTGATACCGGGACCGGAAGGGATGAGGCCGGGCACGACGAGCGCCGGATGTGGTGAGGGAGCCCTGCGGGAAGCATGGAACTGTACCCGTTGCCGACCTCCCGGAGGACCACCATGAAGAAGTCCAACAAGATCTTTGCCGCCGCTGCCGTTGGAGCCTTGCTCCTGACCGGAGGGGCAACCGCCGTCGCGAACGCCGTGACGCCCGCCGCGGCCAAAACCGCGACGGCCGCCGTCGACGTCAGTCCCTCCGCGGAAAACGTGGTCCCCCAGAACCGCATCACCGTCGGTGCATCCAGCCAGGCAGTCAACGCCGCTTTGGCGAAGTGCCAGGCCGACAAGCTTCCTTTCGTCACGGTTGCGCTCGTGGACCGCTTCGGGACAGTCCAAGCCTTGCTCCGCGGCGACAATGCGGCCGAACACACCATCGAGGCCGCCAAGCAGAAGGCCTACACCGCAGCCGCCTTCGGTGCGCCCACCAGCGAACTCGCCAAGCGAATCAACGGCAACGGACCGTCGATCGCCGACCTCCCGGGCACCCTCTTCCTGCCCGGCGGAGTGCCGCTCAAGGTGAACGGCGTGTCCGTGGCGGGGATCGGCGTCGGCGGTGCGCCGGACGGCGCCCTGGACGAAGCCTGCGCGGCAGCTGGTGCGGCGGTGCTAGCGGCGAAGTAGGGCCGCGCCTGCACCTCCGGGTGCCCAACTGACTCGCAGTTGTTGTCGTTATGCGGGCTGAAAACGACTGTGAGGATTGGGGTGGCTGGTCTGGGACTGGCTGGCAGAGTAGGTA
>NZ_JARVRI010000023.1:0-28367 GCF_030209785.1 Arthrobacter sp. efr-133-TYG-120 | reverse complement strand
TCCTCACCAACGACCCCGGCATGGGCGTCATCCGCCACGCCGACGCCGGCTACGACCGCGCCATCGAAGTCGCCCACGAACGCGGCGTCCGCATCCCCATGGAAGAAAGCAAGTAGGAACACCCCGATGACAACCATTACCCACGAACCGCTGACCGTTACCCTCGGCTCCAGCGGAGTCACGCCGGAGGACGTCGTCGCCGTCGCGCGCTACGACGCCAAGGTGACCATCTCCCAGGAAGCCCGGGACACTGTTGCCAAGGTCCGCGCCCACATCGACGGCCTCGCGCACAGCGAAGTTCCGGCGTACGGCGTTTCGACGGGCTTCGGCGCCCTGGCCAACCGCCACATCCCCAATGAACTCCGCACCCAGTTGCAGAAGTCGCTCATCCGCAGCCACGCCGCAGGCATGGGCCCGGCAGTGGAGCGCGAAGTGGTCCGCGGCATCATGTTCCTGCGTGCTAAGACCCTGGCCTCGGGCCGCACGGGCGTTCGTCCCGTGGTCCTGCAGACCATGGTGGACGTCCTCAACGCCGGCATCACCCCGGTAGTCCGTGAATTCGGCTCCCTGGGTTGCTCGGGCGACCTCGCGCCGCTGTCCCACTGCGCCCTGGTCCTGATGGGCGAAGGCGAAGCCACCGGTCCCGACGGCGAGCTCTACGGCGCCGCCGGAAAGAAGCCGGTTGCCGAACTCCTCGCCGCGCACGGCATCGAGCCGGTGGTCCTCGCGGAAAAGGAAGGCCTCGCGCTCGTCAACGGCACCGAGGGCATGCTCGGCATGCTCCTGATGGCCATCGCCGACCTGCACCTGCTGCTTACGACGGCGGACATCACCGCGGCGCTCAGCGTCGAGGCGCTGCTCGGCACCGACCAGGTGTTCCTGCCTGAGTTGCACGCGGCCCTGCGGCCCCACCCGGGCCAGGCCGCAAGCGCGGACAACATGCTTCGGGTGCTTTCCAACTCGCCGATCGTCGCTTCGCACCGCGTCAACGACACCAAAGTCCAGGACGCGTACTCGCTCCGCTGCGCACCCCAGGTGGCCGGCGCGGTCCGCGACACCGTGACGCATGCCGAACTCGTGGCCTCCCGCGAGTTGGCTGCAGCCATCGACAACCCCGTGGTGCTCCCGGACGGCCGCGTGTCCTCCAACGGAAACTTCCACGGCGCCCCGGTGGCGTACGTCCTGGACTTCCTGGCGATCGCCGTGGCGGACCTGTCCTCCATCGCCGAGCGCCGCACGGACCGCATGCTGGACCCGGCCCGCTCGCACGGCCTCCCGGCCTTCCTCGCAGACGATCCCGGAGTGGACTCTGGCCTCATGATTGCCCAGTACACCCAGGCCGGCCTCGTCTCGGACAACAAGCGGCTGGCCGTCCCGGCGTCGGTGGACTCCATCCCGAGCTCCGCCATGCAGGAAGACCACGTCTCCATGGGTTGGCACGCTGCCCGCAAGCTCCGGAAGGCCATCGAGAACCTGCGCCGCGTCCTGGCCGTGGAACTCGTGACGAGCGCCCGCGCCCTCGACATCCGCACCAAACTGTCCGGTGGAGAACTCACTCCGGGGCCTGCCGGCACCGCCGTGATCGAGGTGCTGCGCGGCGTCGTCGACGGTCCCGGAACTGACCGTTTCCTCTCACCTGAACTGGAAGCGGCAGACCGTCTTGTAGGCGCTGGCGAGGTGCGAACGGCCGCCGAATCCGCCGTCGGAATTCTCGCCTGACGCCGAACAAAATACTGTTCGAGTGAACAATAGGAAGCGCCCCGGAAATGTTTGGCAATACGTGCCCCGGGGCGCTTTCTGTGTAGTAGAACTTATGGGGTACGGCATGTCCACGCCGACGATGTCGTGGGCCTGCCGGGAATATCCGTTTACAACTGAAAACAACGAACATCCACAAAGGGGTAGAAGTTCAATGAAGGCACGCGGGACAGTTCTGTCCAGGCGAATCGCACAGTCCGCCGTCGTTTCCAACTGGGGAACGTTGAAGGTGGGGGAGCGGATCGAAGTCGTAAGGCACGCACATGTGGTCGCTGCGGGGGAGGTGCAGGAAGTCTCGGGCAGCGGCAACGTTGTGTGGCTTGAACCCGCAGGACCTGGCGCCGATGAAGCCGCCAAACAGCTTTTCATGAAGTCCGACGGCGTGGAGTTGCGCCGGGTGTAGGGACTCCGCAAAAACCGGGTTATAGGACCGGGGCTTGTTTCCCATTCCGCGCCGTCTTGGCGTGGTCTGGAAAACAAGCTCCGGTTTTCTTGTCTGTACCTATTTCTATGGCCTGTCCTTAGGCGGCGAGGACCTCACGGGTCTGGCCGAACGGGACGGACTCGTCCAAGGCGACCGTGTAGCTTCCGGGCTCCCGGCGGGTCACCAGGATCCCGCAGCGGCCGTCTTCGGCAGCGGCTTCGATGAGCGTGCTGACGGCTTCGTCGAGTCCGGCATGGACTTCGTCGACGGACGCAAAGGACAAATGGATCTCGTTGTTTTCTATCGTGGCAGTGCTCATTGGGGGCCTCCTTCTGCAGGATGCCGCGTTGGGGAGCGGCAATTCCTGCATAAAAGATAGCAAAGAGTCGTCGGATGTCTGTCATTCTGGGATCTGGATCACCGGCGTACCATCGCTCGCAAGAGCTTCACGGCCACGGAGAGTGCGGCTATATCCACCGGGCCGGGCTTGATCGCTTCCTTGATGGTGTCCTGGATGCGGGCGAGTTGTTCGATGTTTCCGCGTTCCCAATCCTGGATCCTTCCTATGGGGTCGGCGCTTGCCTCGGGGGAGCGGGGAGTGTGCCGGACCACGGCCTTGGTCATGTCGGCAAGGACCAGGTACATGTCGTCGCGGAGGGCTGCGCGCGCCAAGGCCTCCCAGTGGGTGTCCCGCGGCAACAGCGTGATGTGTTCCAACAGGGGAATGGCCGAAATCCGTTCGAACACGGCGAAGTACACCTCGGCGACGTCCTCAACGGGCTCTTGCAATTCCTCGGCGATCGCGGAAATGTCCAAAAGGCCGTAGCTGACCAGAAGTTCCGAGGCTCGAAGGCCCAGCTCGTGTGGCAAGCCCACTGAATCCGAATGGGCAAGGCGCGTCAACGAGTGTTGCAGGTTGATCCCGTGCAGGAAGCGCGTGAAGTTCGCCCGCATCAGCGCCATGGGCCGCTCGAGCCGGGCGAAGGCGTCCGCTATGGGCTTGTCGCGGAAATCGTGGGTGACGTACCAGCGGGTGGACCGGTCGAGGAGCCGGCGCATGTCCAGGGCCACGGCGCATCCATGTTCGCTCGGGACGCTTGCCGGTACCCGCGCGATGGCTTCAGTGACCGAATCGAAGTCCCAGATTCGGCGCATGACCACGAATCCGCGCGCCACCGCGGCCGCCGAAACCGTGGTCTCCTCCATGGCGCGGAACGCGAAGGCTATGCCGCCGAGGTTGATCATGTCGTTGGCCACCACAGTGGCAACGATTTGGCGGCGCAGGGGATGCGTGGAGAGGTCCTCGCCGAACCGTTCCGAGAGCTGACGGGGAAAACAGTCGCGCAGCGTTTTCGAAAACCATGGATCGTCCGCGAGCCCGCCCTCTGTCAGTTCCCGCGCGAGCTCGATCTTCGCATAGGCCGCCAGCACGGCGAGTTCAGGTGAGGTCAGTCCAACTCCGGTCCTTACTCGCGCCTGGATTTCCTTGGTTGTCGGCAGGCATTCGAGCTCCCGGTCCAGGTCCGTGGCTGACTCGAGCCAGTCCATGGTCCGTTCGAAGCTCGGGCTCCACTCGAGGACCAGTTGCCTGTCATTGAGGAGGAGGACGTTTTGGTCGACGTTGGTTTTCAGCACGAGCCTCCCCACTTCGTCCTGGAGTGAGTGCAGGAATTTCGTCCTTTCGTTGGGGGACATCTTGCCTGCGGCGATCATCCGGTCCAGGAAGATCTTGATGTTTACCTCGTGGTCCGAGCAGTCCACGCCGGCGGAGTTGTCGATGGCATCGGTGTTTACGCGGATTCCAGCCAGCGCAGCCTCGATCCTGCCGCGTTGGGTGATGCCGAGATTGCCGCCCTCGGCGATGATCCGGGTACGCAGTTGGGCGGCGTCCACCCGGATGGCATCGTTTGACTTGTCTCCGACGTCGGCATGCGTCTCGGCGGAAGCCTTGACGTAGGTGCCGATCCCACCGTTGTAGAGCAGGTCGACGGGGGCCGTGAGGACGGCCCTGAGCAGCTCAGGCGGGCTCATCGCCGTCGTGCCCTCCTCCAATCCCAAGGCGAGGCGGACAGGCTCGGTGATGCCGATTGATTTGTCGGCCCGGGAGAACACTCCTCCACCGGGACTGAGCTTCGCGGGGTTGTAGTCGGCCCAGGATGAGCGGGGGAGCTTGAAGAGCCGTTTCCGCTCGGCGAAGGAAATGGCCGGGTCCGGGGTGGGATCCAGGAAGATATGCCGGTGATCGAAGGCCGCCACCAGCTTGATGTGGTTCGAGAGCAGCATGCCGTTGCCGAACACATCGCCGCTCATGTCGCCGATGCCCACCACGGTGAAATCCTCGGCCCGGGAGTCGATGAGCAACTCACTGAAATGGTGCCTCACGGACTCCCAGGCGCCGCGGGCGGTGATGCCCATCTGTTTGTGGTCATAACCCACGGAACCGCCGGACGCGAACGCATCGCCCAGCCAGAATCCGTACTCTGAGGCGAGGTCGTTGGCGATGTCGGAGAACGTGGCTGTGCCCTTGTCCGCGGCGACCACAAGGTAGTAGTCGTCGCCGTCGTGCCTCACCACGCGCGCCGGCGGGACGACGCGCTCGGCAACCAGGTTGTCCGTGATGTCCAGTAGTCCACGAACGAAGATCCGGTAGCTTTCCTGACCCTCGGCCAGCCAAGCCGCCCGATCTTCGGCGGGGTCCGGGAGCTGTTTGGGGTAGAAACCACCCTTGGCTCCGGTGGGAACAATGACGGCGTTCTTCACGGTCTGGGCTTTCACGAGCCCCAGGACCTCCGTGCGGAAGTCCTCACGGCGGTCGGACCAACGCAAGCCGCCGCGGGCAATGGCGCCGAACCGCAAGTGGACGCCTTCCACGCGTGGCGAGTAGACCCAGATTTCGAATTGTGGCCGGGGTGCAGGTGCAGCCGGGATGGAGGAGGGGTTCAGCTTGAAACTCAAATACGGTTTGTTGAGGTAAAAGTTAGTGCGCAGGGTGGCCTCCACCAGGCTCGCCAGGGAACGCAACAGGCGGTCGGCGTCGAGGACCGGTACGGCGTCGATCGCTTCGGCCAGTTCCTTGCGCGCGGCGTTGGTGGCTTGCGTCCGCGAGCTGTACTTGCCGCGGTCCGTTTCGAACAGGTCGCTTCCAGCCGCCATCTGCTCAGCAGGCGTCTTGTCAGCGGGCGCCGGCGCCCGCAGCTCAGGATCGAACAGATCGGGGTCGAACCGGTCCGGATCGAACTTCGCCTCGAAGAGCGAAAGCAGAGCGCGGGTTGCCCGCACATTCTCACGAAGGGTATCCGCGATGAACCCGTACGAATTGGTGCTCCCCAGCTGCCGGAGGTACTTCGCATACGCGCGCAGGATGGCTGTCCGCCGCCAGTCGATCCCCTCCCGGATGACCAGGGCATCGAAGGCGTCGGACTCCGCATCTCCCCGCATCGCGGCACAGAACGAAGCGGCCAGGAGCTCGCCCGTTCGCACGGGATCAACTCCACGCGGATACACGAGGCCAAGGTCGTAAAGGAAGAAGGACCGCCCGTCCGCACGCTGCACGTCGAACGGCCGCTGGTCCAGGACGCGCAAGCCTAGGTTGTGGAAGAGGGGCAGAATCTGGCTCAGGCTCTGCGGGCGGGTCAAATAGAGCCGAATCCGCGCATCCTCGGCGAGGACAGCGGTTCCCTGGCGCCTGTAGACGGTGAGCAGCGGGTCCGCGGTGTCGCCGTCGGCCTGGTCCCCGTCCATGGGCGCGAAACCCTCGAACCGGACGATGTCCTGAACGGCGTCTTCCACCTCGTAATCGGCCTTGTAGCTGGCCGGAAAGGCGGCAGCCCATTGCCGGGACAGCCGGGCGGCCTCGTCCGCGGGGAACCTTGCCCGCAAGGCTTCGTCCAGGCCTTCCGCCCAGGACCGCGTCGCGGCGATAATCCGCTGCTCCAGTACCGCAGGGTCGACGACGGCGGGCGCCCCCTCGCGTGGCAACAGGACCCGGAAGAACACCCGGGCCATGGCGGATTCGCCCAGGCGGAGCTCGAACTCGATGGCCCCGGAACCGAAGGCCTCGCGAAGTTCGCGTTCAATGTTGAGCCGGACGGCCGTGCTGTAGCGCTGCCGCGGCAGGAAGACCAATGCCGTCATGAAGCGGTTATGCGAGTCCGGACGAAGGAACAACCGGGTGCTGTGCCGTTCTTGGAGGCGCAAGATGTCCCGCGCGTGCTCCGCCAACTGCCCGGCGCCGATGTGGAAGAGCTCGTCGCGCGGATAAGCCTCCACCACGGCCAGGAGTTCCTTGCCGCGGTGTGATGCCGGCGGGTAGCCGAACGTCCGCAGTACCTCGTCCACAGTGTCCCGGATGACGGGAATCTGGAGTGCCGAACGGGACGCCGAGCTGGGAGCGAAAAGGCCGACCCAGGTGCGCTCGCCGATCTTGTCAGCCCCGGCCAGGGTGATTTCGTCGAGGTAGGCACGCCGGAGCACCGTCGAGCGGAGCGTCGACTTGGTGAGCGTCAGGAGGGGCTTTGCGCTCGGCCCACCTTCGGACGGCCCACCTTCGGGCGGCCCACCTTCGGGCGGCCCGGCCTCGGACGCGTCGCCCGCCACCTTCCGGAGCAGTCCGAGACTCCTCCGGCCGCGGTAGCCGAGGAACACGAAATTCCCGTCGTCCAGCCAGCGCAGCAACTCCCGGACCTCCCCGCCGCCGGACAAACCCGCCAAACCCCCGATCTCGTCGGCAAGTTCCTGGTGGATGGCAGCCGCGTCTTCCGCCGCGGCCCGGACATCGCCAAGGACGCACTGCAGCCGTTCAACGAGGTGTTCGGCACTCGTTTCGTCCGGAAGCCGGGAAATCTCGACGGCGATCCAAGCCTCCGTCAGCGGCCGGCCGTCGTGCTCCAGGGGGGTGACCGGGACGGAAGGCTCGACGCCGGACGGCAGTCCGGTCCGCAGGGGGCCGCGGCGGACGTCGGTCAGGCGGTGGGTGGCTGGATCCCGGGTGACGGTAAAAGTGGGGTGGACCAGGAGCCCGATGGAGGCGTTGTCCCTGGCGATTTCCGCAGTGACCGACGGTACGAGGTAAGGCATGTCCTCGGTGACAATCGCTACGAGGCTCGCGTCGGCCTCGTTCAGGACGCCGATCACAGCTTGCCCGGGAGCCCGCCGTTCAGCCAATGAGCGGTGGTACCGGGCACGCTCGAGGAGCGTGTCCGTGGTGTAGTTGCGGACATCATCATCGGCCACGTGTTCGTAGTAGTCGGTCAGGAATCGGTCCGGGGCGCCGGGGGCAGTGCCTCCCAGGGCGTGGTCCGCGGGCTCGATCCTGGGTGACATGTCGCTGCGCCTCCGCTGCGCAAGGAGCGGCCGTGCTGTAGCGGTCGGCGAAGTCCTGCGCCTGATTTCATGATGGCTGGCGCGGGGCGGGCAGTAAACCCCTGGAATGCGCCGCGAGATGGCGCTTCGCGTCAGTAATTGCGTGAACTGCCATCTCGCGGGTGGTGATGAATCGCCTAGCGCTTGACGGCGTCCAGCTTGAGCATCTTGGCGATGACGCCGTCGAGCTCGGAGTCGTCGAAGATCTTCTTCCAGTCGTCCTTGATGATGGTGTCCTTGCCGTACTGGATGGCGATTTCGCAGGCCTCGGAGAACGGGTTGGAGCCGCGCAGGGCGTTGGTCAGGGCAATCTGCACGTGACCGAACAGCATGGCCTTGGCTGCTTCTTCGGGGACGCCGGCGGTGTGCACGGTTTCGTGGAGGGCTTCGTTGAGCAGGGTGCCGATCATGCAGGCCACGGTCTCCACGAGGGTGGGTTCCAGGATGGCTAGCTGCTTCACGGTGACCCAGTGGACGTCGATGACGGGGGCGTAGATGGTGCGGATGGTCGCCTCGGCTGCGTCGCGGGTTGCCGCGGGTGCGTCCTCGTCGATCGCTGCCACGACGTTCTGCGGGGCGCCCTCGCCGCCGAAGGTGTCGGCCCATTCTTCCTTGGTGGTCCGCTCGAGGAATACGGAGGGGTGGCACGGGTGGGCGACGGCCTGGACGACGTCGTCGCGCTTGGCCAGTAGTCCGGCGTAGGCGGCGGCCGGGTCCAAGGTAAGGAGGATCGAGCCGGGCTTCATCTGCGGGACGACGCCTTCGGACACGATGCCCAGGACGGTGTCCGGCACGGCGAGGATGACGACGTCGGCGCCCTTGACGGCGTCATCCGTTGCGGTGATCTCGCGGCCCTCGGCGCGGACGCGGTCCTGGCCGGCGGCGGAGTTCTCGCTGTAGGTGACGGTGTGGCTGCTCTTCTGGAGGTTGGCGGAAACGCGCATCCCCATCTTGCCACCGGCTCCAATAACGGCGACGGTCAATTGTTCTGCTGACATTTCACTTGCTCCTTAGGAATTCGAGGCTTTGTTGGGTCCACTGGTTTTCGAGGCGGATGGTGTCCGCCTCGGAGTCCTGCCAGGGCAGCCAGTGTTCGACGATCTGGTTGATGTTTCTTTGCGAGGGCTGGATCTTGCCGGCCATGTAGTCGTAATCCAGGAGGCCTTCGCCGAGCGGCGCGCCGGAGTACGTGAACCCGACCCACCCCTCCTTGCGGCTGAACGCAAAGTCTTTGATGTGCATATTCAGGACGTAGGGCGCGACGGCGTCAATCACCTCGCGCGGCATCTCCAGCGCCGCGACGGTGTTGGCGGGGTCGCTGCAGATCCCGAGGTACGGGCTGTCCACCCGGCGGATCACGTCCAGGATCCGAGCGGTAGGCACCTGTTCGTAGGTCTCGACGGCGATCCGCACGCCTGCCGCTTCGAAGGCCGGCAGGACCTCGGTGAAGATCGCGGTGGCTTCGTCGGCGTCGGGCGCGTGGCCGGGGACGTTGAACATGGTCCTCAGTAGCTCCGAGCCAAGGATCCGGGCGATGTGCAGGAACTTGCGCAGGTGCTCCGGACGGATGCCCTTCGTGCCGAGTTCCAGCGTGATGCCGAGGGAGTCCGCGGTTGAGCGGACGGCGGCGAGTTCGTCGTCGGACATGTGCTCGAGGGGAGCATAGTCGCAGATCTGGAACAGCTCGACGCTCAGGTCCGCAGTGCAGGCCAGCGCGTCGTGGATGCTCAGCGGCGCCGAGACGGCGTCCGAGAGTTGCCAGAAGAACGCGTAGCTGCTCAGGCCGATGGTCGAGCTCATACTGTCACCCCTTTCCCAACAAGGCGTGCGGCAGCCTCGTCCAGGATGGTCTTGAGGGCTTCCGGATCGTGCGCGAAGCGGCCGAGGAACAGGCCGGCAACGGACATGTCCAACTGGCTGATCAGCCCGGGGCCCGCGCTGCCGCCGTAAATGACACGGCTCCCGGCCTGTCCCGGCAACGAGCGGAGGTGCTCGTCGAGGCCGCGGACCACGGCGCTGATGTATTCGGGCGTCGCGGGTTCCGGCGCGCCGATGGCCCACTGCGGTTCGTACGCCACGATGGTCCGGCCTGCGGGACCGAGCGATTGCGCCCGCTTGAGGGCGGCGTCGATCTCGGCGGAGCAATGGGCGATGGCCTCTTCGGCTGAACCGGAGTTCAGTTCGCCGACGCACAGAACCGGGGTGAGGCCGTTGCGGTAGGCTGCCGCGGTCTTGAGCCCGATGACCCGGTGGTCCTCGCCGAAGATCCTGCGGCGTTCGGCGTGCCCGATTTCGACGTAGCTGCCGCCGATCTCGGCCACCATCTTCCCGCTGACCTCGCCGGTGTATGCGCCTTCGTCTTCCCAGAAGATGTCCTGCGCGCCCGTGCCTGCGCCGGACGTTTCGAGGAGTCGGCCGGCGTCCGCTAGAACGGGGAAGGCCGGCAGGACGAACAACTCGACCTCGCCGCTCCGGACCGCGGGATGCGCGGCCGCGATGGACGCCACTTCCCGGCAGTATTCGAGCGTGCGCTCGTAGCCGAAATACATCTTCAGGCTGACGCCGATGATCGCCTTCTCATTCGTCCCGCCGACGGCGGGTTTAGCAGGAAGTGACACCCTCGTAGTCCTTAATAAGCGTGACTTTCTCGGCGGAGGCTGAGGACTCGTCGAACGTGTAGGTGAGCCACTCCTTGGCGAGGCGGCGGGCCAATTCCAGGCCGACGACGCGCTGTCCGAAGGTGAGGACCTGCGCGTTGTTGCTCAGGACGGCCCGTTCCACGGAAAAGCTGTCGTGGGCGGTGACGGCGCGGATGCCGGGGACCTTGTTGGCTGCGATGGCCACCCCCAGCCCGGTGCCGCATACCAGCAGGGCACGGTCGGCCTTGCCAGCGGCGATGAGCTCGGCAGCAGCGATGGCCACGGACGGGTACGGGGTGTGGCTGACGGCATCCACCCCGACGTCGGTCACGGATTCGACCAGTTCACTGGCCTCGAGGTCGGCCCTCAGGGCTTCCTTGTACTCGAATCCGGCGTCGTCCGATCCGATGACCAGGCGCAGTTTGGTGCTCATGCTGTCTCCTTCATGCTGTTTTCGATCGTGTTCTCCTGGAGGAGGGACTCGTGGATCGCCTTGACGATCAGGGCCATCGAGACTGCTCCGGCGTCCGGGGTGCCCAAGCTCTTCTCGGCATGCGGGCGGGCGCGGCCCATCAGCGGCAGCAGGTTCGCGGTTGCCTCGGCGGCCTGTTGGGCAGCCACGACGGCGGTGCCCCACGCGTCCGTCAAGGACCGGCCGTCCTGCACGCCGGCTTCGAGGGCGTCGCGGAACGGGACCAGGACGTCCACCAAGGTTTTGTCGCCCACCTTGGCTTTGCCGAAGTTCATGATGGCCGCGGCGGCGTCTGCCACGCCGGTGGCGACAGCACCGCTGTCGGGCGCGTTGGCGTCGCCCAAAGCGTCACCGACGGCCCGCAGTGCCATGCCCCAGAGCGCGCCGGAGGTTCCGCCGGCCTTATCGGCCCAGGCATCCCCGGCGAAGTGCAAGGTGGTGGCCGCACCGGCGCCGCGTACGACGGCGTCTGCCGCGGCTTCCACGGCGGCGCGGACTCCGCGTTCCATGCCGATGCCGTGGTCGCCGTCTCCGGCGATCGCGTCGATCCTGCCAAGTTCCTCGGCGTTCGCGTCGACGACGTCCTTGGCGGCGCCAAGTGCGGCGAGGACGCGGACGGCGGCCGCGCGGGACTCAGCCGAGGCGGCAGGGATGGAAAGTTCGACGTCGGCCAGCCCGCCGTCGTCGGCCGCCAGCGCCTGGGCCGTGACCGCGCCGCGGCGGAAGGCTGGGGCGTCGGCCGGTGCGAGCCAGAGTTGTTCGAGTTCCTCGTCCAGCCAGAAGAGGGTCAAGGATGTGCCTGCCATGTCGAAGCTGGTCACAAGCTCGCCCACCTGCGGATCCACGACGTCGAGTCCTGCCTTAGTGAGGAGCTGCGCGACGCGGCGGTACACGACGAACAGTTCCTCGTACTTCACGCTGCCCAGGCCATTGAGGATCGGGACGACGCGGGCACCACTGATCTGGACACCCTCGGGGATTTCGGCAAGGAGCTTGGCGACCATCAGCTCGGCGAGCTCATCCGCCGTCGGGATGTCCGTTTCGCCGATGCCTGGTTCACCGTGGATTCCCATGCCCACCGCCATCCGGCCCTCGGGGACGGTGAAGAGCGGCCGCTCCGCGCCGGGCAGCGTGCACCCGGTGAACGCGACGCCGAAGGAACGGGTGCGGTGGTTGGCGCGTTCGGCGATCTGCACGACGTCGTCCATGGTGTAGCCGGCCTCGGAGGCTGCGGCGGCGACCTTGAAGACCGTCAGGTCTCCGGCAATACCCCGGCGCTTGTGCATCTCGCTTGCGGGGGCGGAGGAGATGTCGTCCGTCACGGCGATGCTGCGGCAGTCGATTCCCTCCTTGCGGAGCTTCTCCTGCGCCTGGGTGAAATGCAGGACATCCCCGGCGTAGTTGCCGTAGCCCAGGAGCACGCCACCGCCGTTGTCCGACGCCTTGGCCACGTTGTAGACCTGCTGCGCGGACGGCGAGGCGAAGAGGTTGCCCATCGCTGCGCCGTGCGCCAGGCCCTGGCCGACGAGCCCCCCGAAAGCCGGGTAGTGGCCCGAACCGCCGCCGATCACCAGCGCTACCGTGCCGGGAGTGCTCCGGGTGCTGCGGGCCACGCCGCCGGAGACGCGCCGTACCCAGCGGCCGTGCGATGCGACGAAACCTTCGATCATTTCGTCGGCGAAGGCTGCGGGTTCATTGAACAAGCGGGTCATGCGGAACTCCTGGACCTGTCGGTGGAAATCATGGTGGGACCTGGCGCCTGCCTGGGGGCAGGTCGGGCGGGGCGGCGGTGTGGCGTGGGGCGGTGACCCAACTGACTAGCAGTTGTTGTCGTTATGAGGGCTCAAAACGACAACAACTGCTAGTCAGTTGGGCGGGCCGGGCGGGATTAGGGCTGGGTTTGCTGGCCGGCGACTGCAGGGTCAAGAGTCTCGATAGGGGCGCCCTTGATGGCTTTTCCCCGGCGGCTGAGGACGACCATGAGGATCGAGGAAAGGAGCATGAAGCCACCCACCACGAACATGGGCACCACGTAGCTTCCCGTCCAGTCCTTGAGCCAACCCGTGATGTAGCCGGCGCTGAAGCCTGCGAGGTTGCCGACGGTGTTGATCAGCGCGATTCCGGCTGCGGCCGCCGCCCCGGTGAGGAACTGCGTGGGCACCGTCCAGAAGTTCGGCAGGGCCGCGAAAATGGACATGGCGGTGATGGTGATGACGGCGATCGTCGCGGCCGGGGACCCTGCGAACAGCGCCAACGGAATGCTGACGGCGCCGGTCAGTGCGGGAAGCGCGATGTGCCACGTCTTGACGCCGCGCTTGGTGGCGTCCCTGGACCAGAAGTACAGGGCGACGGCGGCAGGCAAGTACGGGATGGCCGTGATGAGGCCTTGCTGGAAGACATCGAATTTCGTGCCGAACTGGGACTCGAAACCCTTGATGATGGTCGGCAGGAAGAAGCCGAGGGCATAGAGGCCGTAAATGAAGCCGAAGTAGATCAGGGAAAGCATCCAAACGCGGCCGTTGCCGAACACGGTGCGGACGCTGACGTGCTTGTTGCTGGCAGAAGTCGCCGCCTTTTCCTTTTCGAGCGCACCGGTCAGCCAGGTCTTTTCCTCCGACGTCAGCCACTTGGCCTTGGCGGGGGAGTCTGCCAGGTAGAACCAGGAGATGACGCCGATGGCGATCGCCGGGATGGCGACACCGAAGAACATGAACCGCCAGCCCTCAAGGCCGAAGAACACGCCGTGCTGCTGGATCAACGCTCCGGCCAGTGGAGCGCCGATCACCGTGGTCAACGGCTGTGCCAAGTAGAAGAGGGCGAGGATCTTGCTTCGGTGTTTTGCGGGGACCCAGAGGCTCAGGAAGAGGATGGCGCCGGGGAAGAATCCGGCTTCCGCCACACCCAGAATGAAGCGCAGGACGTAGAGCTGGTCCACGTTGCCCACCCAGGTGAACACGAGGGACACAATGCCCCAGCTGACCATGATTCGGGCCAGCCAGCGGCGCGCGCCGAACTTGTGCAAAGCAAGGTTGCTGGGAACCTCCAGCAGGATGTAGCCGATGAAGAAAACTCCGGACGCGAAACCGAACTGCGCTGCGGAGAGCGCCAGGTCCTTGTTCATGCCGTTCGGGCCGGCGAACGAGATGGCCGTCCGGTCCAGGTAATTGATGAAGAACATCAAGGCGACGAACGGCACCAGCCGGATCGCGACTTTCTTGATGGCCGATCTTTCGACCACCGATTGTGTGGTGTCCACATTGACTCCTAGAGGTTGCCGGAGCGCGTTGTCCTTCTGTGGACCAGGCGGCTCGGGTTTTCTTAGTGCCGATCCGTGGACTTCGATGCCTCAGGACCGAGCTAAGCGTGTGATAAAAACCATAAACCCCAGGGAGTAAATTGGTCAACCGGTTGACTGATCTTAATTTTCGCGCGCCGGATTCACGTGACCCCCGCACCTACGAATTCGGTGCGGGAGAAATTGGTCATCCGGTTGCTACGCTGTGAAGATGTCAGCGAATTCCGCCGCCGCAGCGGCCCATATGACGGCAGCCCTTGCTCCGATGGAGCACGGCTCCGTCGTCTCCGAGGTCGCCGAGAGGTTGCTCGCGTACTTCACCAGCGGCGACATAGCGGCGGGAACCCGGCTCCCGGCCGAGCGCCAATTGGCGGCTTCGCTCGGCGTCGGGCGTTCGGCGGTTCGCGAGGCGTTGGCCGCGTTGGAAATCCTCGGCATCGTCATCGTCCGGCCGGGGTCCGGAACCTATTTGCGCGACGGCGTCTCCGAACTTCTGCCCCGCACCCTCAGTTGGGGACTCATGCTCGGCGAGCCGCGCACACGCGAACTCGTGGAGCTGCGCAGTGGATTGGAGGTCCAAGCGGTTCAGTTGGCCGCGGCCCGCATTACCGACGAGGCCCTGGAGCGCATGCGAGCCAACCTTGATTCGATGGAGGCCGGGCTGGATAACCTCGCGGTTTTCGTCGAGGCCGACGCCGCGTTCCATAAGGAAATCGCGTCCGCTTCCGGGAACCAGGTCCTCCAGGAACTCCTGCAGAGCATTAGGTCGCTCTTGCGAATCTGGGTGGACCGGGCACTGACCGATGAAGGCCATGCCGCCGCCGCGCTCGCCGAGCATCGCGCGATCTTCAAGGCGCTCGAGTCCCGGGACGCCGCCTTGGTGACAGAGGCCATGGTCTCGCACATGGGCACAGCGTCCCGCCGCCTGCTGGCGGGCTACGACGCCGCCCAATAGCTCGGCCCCTGGGCGTTTCGCCCCAGGACAACACACGAGACGTGGTGGCGGGATTCGAACCCGCGTGCGCTGCTTTGCAGGCAGCTCCCTGGCCTCTCGGGTACACCACGTGCATCGAGGTTAGGCAGGCCGCGGCGCGCCAACCAATAATGGTTTCGAAACCTTTCGCCTGGTTGCGTGGCGTTGCTCCAAGTGACCTACCGCGACGCGAACCGCAGCGCGTGAGTTCTCAAATATTGGTCAACCGGTTGACTCATCGCATGACGCCCATCACAATTGATTCCGACCCCGCTTCCTTCTGTCCCCGCTGCAAAGGCCCGCTGTGCTCAACGACGAAAACCACTCCAGGCTATTCGCCCCATCGGAAACGGTGGAAGCCGCAGCCTGGCGGGCCGAGCTACGCAACGATGAACTCTCGGACATCACGTTCAACGGCATGCCAGTACTGCGGGCCATTCGCGCAGTGGTCCGCGACCACGACTGGCGCACCCTCGTGCCCACGGTCAGCAGGGTCGCGCAACACTCCCGCGACGGCGGTGTCACCCTCCTGCTCGACATCGACTTCGCCGGTTTCGGCTCCAGCTACACCGGCGAGCTCGCCATCCACTTCACGAAGAACAGCGTCAAAGTGACGTTCGACGGCGTCGCTCCCGCTGCCTTCCGCAGCAACCGGATCGGACTCGTGGTGCTGCACCGCCCCGACGACGCCGGCCGCGCGGTGACCATCGGCAGTCCCGGTGGCGCCAGCACGCCGTCGTTCTTCCCCGTGGACATCAGTCCGCACCAGCCCTTCATGGACCTTTCTTCCATGGAGTGGGAGCGCGACGGAACCCGGTTCAGGCTCGACTTCCACGGCGACGTCTTCGAGACCGAAGACCAACGGAACTGGACAGACGCTTCCTTCAAGACGTACAGCACGCCGCTGTCCAAGCCGTTTCCGGTGGAAGTTTCCGCCGGCGATCGCGTCCACCAGTCGGTGCTCCTGACGGTGACTTCCGGGTCCGCGACGGCGGTTCCGCGGCCGGCCTCGAAAGGCGTCTTCACGGTGCTCGACGGCGGCACGGCCCGGGTGCCGGCGCTTTCGCTTTCGGCCACCTCGGCCACAGCACCCAGAACCCGTTCCGAGCCCATCCCCGGCCTGGACGCCCTGCTTCTGGAGCTGGCACCCGGACCGGACAATGAGCGCACGGTCCGTGGGGCCGCGGATGAGGCAACGGACCTGAACGTTCCGCTGGATGTGCGGCTCTCCGTCGATTCGCCGCAGCGCATCGGGGAACTCCTCGAGCTCCTGCCCTTGGACAAGGTGCTGCGGCTCGCGGTGTTCGACGCTTCCAGCCACGTCACGGAGCCGGAGCTCTGGGCTGAACTCAGGGATGAGGCTCGGCGGCGCGAATTTAGCGGTGCACTGCTTGCCGGAGCGCGGTCGCACTTCACCGAGCTGAACCGCAGCGCGGATCGCCTCCCCCCGGACGCCGACGCCATGTCCTTCAGCATCACGCCGCAAATGCACGCCACCGAAGTGCCGCACGTCGTGGAGACCCTGCCGATGCAGCGTCTTGTCGCGCTCAATGCCCTCCGGATCGGCCCGGGGCGGCCGCTGCACCTCGGCCCGGTGACCCTGAAGGCGCGGTTCAACGCCGTCGCCACAGAGGGTGACGATGCGGCAGCCGAAGCCATGGCCACGGACCCGCTGCAGCCCGAGGGTTTCACGGCCGCTTGGCTGCTGGGCAGCATCGCAGCGCTCAGCGTTCCCGGCGTCGAATCCGTCAGCTATTTCGAGGCAACGGGACCGCGCGGTATCCGTGAACGCGGCGGCCTCACGCCCGCGGGCGAGCTGCTGGCCGCCCTCGCCGCCGTGCGCGGGTGCGAGGTCCTCGAGGTAGCTGGCGAGGTGCCCGGCGTCGTGCTGTATCCCGTGCGCGACGGCGGCCGGACGGTTTTGTTTGCCGCCAACCTCACTGCCCAAGCGCTGAGCGTCGTCGTCCGGCTCCCGGGTAGCCACACCACCAATCTTGAATTTGAGCCGTGGACTGCAGTTGTCCGCCGCGTCGACTGAACTGAAAGAGGAACAACAATGAGCAAACGGCTGGACGGCAAGACCGCCCTTGTCACGGGAGCAGGCTCCGGCATCGGGCTGGCCGTGGCCCAGCGTTTCGTCGCCGAAGGCGCCCGCGTGTACTTCGCCGACATCAACCTGGAAGCCGCCGAGAAGGCTGCCGCTGTCACGGGATCAGCCCTCGCACAGGCTTTGCGCATGGATATCTCGGACGAAGCCAGCGTCATTGCGGCCTACGCTGCCGTGGCGGAAGACGGACCGCTCGACGTCGTCGTGGCCAATGCCGGGGTGCAGTTGTTCGGGCAGGACGCCCGTGTCGGGGACCTGGACTTGGCGGTTTGGGAAAAAACCGTCGCCATCAACCAGCGCGGGGCCTTCCTCACACTCAAGCACGCAGTCCGGGCCATGGAAGGCCGTGGCGGATCGATCATTTGTACCGGCAGTCCCACCGCGGTGGTGGCCTGCGGGCAGACCTTCACCGCGTACACGAGTTCCAAGGCCGGGGTGCATGGCTTGGCCAGGGTAGTGGCGGCTGACTATGCCGCAGCCGGAATCCGGGTCAACACCGTAGTGCCCGGTTACACCGAGACCCCGCTCGTGCAGACCATCGCGGACGATCCCGTGAGCCGTGCCGGCCTGGTCAACTCCACGATGCTCGGCCGGCCCGGAGCCGCGGCCGACGTCGAGGGCATCATGGTGTTCCTCGCCAGCGACGAGTCCGCCTACGCCACGGGCGGTCTGTTTACCGTGGACGGTGGCCTGACGGCGCTGTGACGCCTGAGCCCCCGGCCCGCCGCCGTCGCCGCCCAACTAGCTAGCAGTAGATGTCGTTTAGACGGCTCATAACGACAACTACTGCTAGTCAGTTGGGCTGGGTGTTCTCGGCGGCGGGCCTCTCGCTGGGGCGCGCGTACTTATTCCATAGGGCGTCCACGGTTCCGGGCAGGTCGATGGTCGGATCGATCGCCCACTGGGACTGGAGGCCGTCGGAGAGGGCCAGAAGCATGCGTGCCACCACTGCGGCGTCGGCTTCCGGATCGAACAGGCCCGCCTTCTGGCGCCGTTCAATGTCCCGGGTCACCCTGCTGTGGATCACCACGTCGCGGTCCAGGAAATACTCATGGCACGGGTGCTCCGGTTCAACAGCCTCGGCCTGGAGCCTGACATAGAGTTGCACCAGACCAGGCACTTCCACGTTGTGATGCGCCAGCTTGATGATGAGCGGAGGTTCGCCAAGGTCCGACGAGGGGGTAAGGATCTCGCGGTTGACCTCATCACGCTTCCGGAGGACTTCCGCGAGCAGCTTTTCCTTGGTGTCGAAGTGGTGGAGGAGGCCGGCCTGCGTCATGCCTACCTCGACAGCAATGTCCCGCAAGATCGTCGCGCCGTAGCCGTTGCGCCCAATGACGTCCAGGGCACTGCGGAGAATATTCTCCTTGGTCGCCCGTCCACGCGCGTAGGAACCCCTTCGGGGCCGGACTTCGGGACTCTTCACCGTCATAGCTCCATCCCATATCCACACTCGTACAGGGCATCCTCCACGTCTCCAGGGACGTCAGGTCGTGATGCTATCACCGACGCCTCGGAGCGAGGAAGCTGGAACGGCAAGCGTCCCTCCGGACGCACCGCACCCGTCAGCGCTTGCAGGACAGCCGCGTCCGAAGCACCGTAAACCGCCGCGATGGCGGCGCTGTGTGGCTCCAGCGGTGTGAGGACCGCCGGCCTGTCCAAATGGGCAACCACGACGACGGGAACCGCCTCGGCGAGCCAGCCCACTGTCTTGATAGTCTCGGCGTCGAATTCCAAGCTCCCGGCATGGAAGCTGGACTCAAGCATGTACTGGTCACGGAAATCGAAGGGGGCGCTGACCCGTACGATGGCGACGTCGGCGCCTTCGGCGTTGACTGCGCGTTTCAGTCCGGCCAGGGCCAGCGCTTCCGGGGAGACTTCCCGGGAGAACACCCGAGTGCCGGGACGAAGCGGCAGGATCGGCCGCGGGGCGGAAACAGCACCGCCGCCGTGGGCCGCAGAATTCTTCAGCAGCGTCACCGATCGGGCCTGGGCACGAGTGCCCGCATGGACAAATTCAGGAAGTGCCGTCCGTTGCGCTGCCATGGATTCATCCACGTAGGGGTCATCGAACAGGCCGAGCTGGAACTTCACGCTGAGCAGCCTGCGGACGGACTCGTCGATCCGTTCTTCGCTGACCCGTCCCTGGCGGACCAGGTCCACCACCACTTCCGGGCACTCTTCGCCGCCCAACTGGTCGCAGCCGGCGTCGATGATCTTCAACACCCGGTCCTCGACGGAAAGGTGCTCGACGCCCCATGCGCGCGGCGGCAACTGCCGTCCGTGAAGGCGGGATTCAGTGACCAGCCCCCAGTCGGTGCACACGACGCCGGTGTACCCGAGTTTCTCGCGGAGGAGGCCCTGGATGATCTGCCGGTTGTAGCCGAAGCCAACCTCCTCAACCGGCTCGCCGTCGAGCTCCAGGCCCATCGGCATTCCGTAGTACGGCATGATCGCGGACACCCCCCGGGAGATGGCCCGGCGGAACGGCTCCAGGTGGTAGTCGAACATGCCGCCTGGGTAGACCTGCTCCCGTCCATACGGGAAGTGGGCATCCTCGCCGTTCAGTTGAGGACCGCCGCCCGGGAAGTGCTTGGCCATGCAGGCGACGCTGCCGCCGTCGAGCGCTTCACCCTCAAAACCGTCCAGGTACGCCAAAGCCAGCCGAGACACAAGGCCGGCGTCCTGCCCAAAGGTTCCGTACTGGCGGGCCCACCGGGGCTCCGTGGCCAGGTCAATGGTCGGGTGCAGCGCGGCGCGAATTCCGACGGCGGTGTACTCCTTGCGGGCGATGCCGGCGAATTCGCGGACCAGCTCTTCGTCTCCGATCGCCGCCATGCCGAGCGGCTCGGGCCACGCGGAGAAGTGGATCGCCGTGAACGACGCTCCCCAGTTTTCGGCGAAGGAATGCCGGGGATCGGTGGAGAGCGTCACGGGGATACCGTGCGGAGTGTCTGCTGCACGCCTCTGCAGCTCGTTCACCCACTTTGCTGCGAGCCTGGGCTCGGGGAGGAAATGGACGTTGATGTGGTTGATGAGTTTGTCCCCAACGAGCTCGGCTGCGCCGGAGCGGCCCGCGCGTGGCGCGTCGTCGTCAAGCGAGCCGCTCTCGGTGGCGCTGGCCATCGTGTGGAACATGAGTCCGGCCTTCTCCTCGAGCGACAATCGGCCTATGAGGTCCTCAACCCGCTCCTGCACAGGCCGCCGCGGATCCTCGTATGGATCCATGACCCCGTTGCCGTTCAGGTCGCGGAAGGGTACCCCGTCCGGGCTCTGCTTGAATTCGTCTCCTATCGCCACGCTCATGCTGCCGGCTCCGCAGCGGCCGCCACCAACTGGCGCCGGGCTTCCCGCCGCTCGCGTTGCTGGGTGGGATGGGGCACCGGCGCGGACATGAACAGTTTTCGGGTGTAGGGGTGCACGGGCTCGGACGTCACTTGCTCCGCCCGGCCGTGTTCGACGATCCTCCCCTTGTAGAGGACGATCACGTTGTGGCTGATGTGCCGAATGAGGCTGAGGTCGTGGGACACAAACAGGTAGGACACTCCTGTGCTCTCCTGGATTTCGACGAGGAGGTCCAGGACCCGTGCCTGTGTGGTGAGGTCCAGCGCGGACACGGGCTCGTCGCAGACAATGAGACGGGGCTCGACGGCGATCGCACGCGCTATGGCGATGCGCTGGCGTTGGCCGCCGGAGAATTCCCGCGGCAGGCGGCTCCCTGCATCCGAGGGCAAGTGGACGCTGTCCAGGAGGCCCCGGATCTTCTGGATGGCGTCTTTTTTGCTCGTGCCCAGGATAGTGAGTGGCTCGGCGAGGATGTCCTCCACGGTCATGGACGGGTTCAGCGAAGTGTAGGGATCCTGGAAGACAACCTGAATGTCCCTGCTGAGTGCCCGCCGTTCAGTGCGGCAGGCCTGTGTGATGTCTTTGCCATCGAAGGTGATCCGGCCAGCGGTGGGTTTGACCAGGCCGAGGATGGACCGCCCGATTGTCGTCTTGCCCGAGCCGGATTCCCCCACGAGGCCCAGGGTCTCGCCGGGGCGGAGGGAGAATGAGATGTCTTCGAGGGCGCGGAAAGCAGGCTTCCGGCCCTGGCCGGGGTACTCCACGGCCAGGCCGTCCACCTCGAGGAGGCGCTTGTTGTTCGGCATCGCTTACTCCCTGCCATAGGTCGGGGACGTCATTGCGTCGTTGGTGAAATGTACGTCGTCATCGAACGGATACGGGCGGGCCGCGCCGTCCTCCAGCATGGAATGGAGCAGCTTGCGTGTGTACTCATGATCCGGATCGGTGAGGATCTTCTCGACTTCGTCCATCTCCACTATGCGGCCGGCCTGCATGACCGCCACCTTGTTGCAGATATCGGCCACGACGCCGAAGTTGTGGGTCACAAGGACTACCGCCATTCCGGTTTCCAGCTGCAGGTCGCGGAGCAAGTCCAGGACTTCCGCCTGGACGGTGACGTCCAGTGCCGTGGTCGGCTCGTCGGCGATGAGCAGGCGCGGGTTGCAGGACACAGCGCCGGCGATCAAGACGCGCTGCGCCATGCCGCCGGAGATCTCATGCGGGTAGGACTTGAACGTCTTCTCCGGGTCTGCGATGCCCACGCGGGCCAACAGGGCAAGGGCGCGCTTCTCGGCGTCCTGCTTGGACAGGCCAAGCCGACTCCGCATGGGGACTGTGAGTTGGTAGCCGATCCGGAAAGACGGGTCCAGGTTGCTCATGGGCTCCTGCGGGACGTAGGCGATGTCGGTGCCTCGAAGTATCCCCCGTGCCGCCTTCCCCAGCGCGGTGAGTTCCTTGCCGTCGAACATGATCGAGCCGCCACTGGCGCTGCCGCCGTCGGGCAACAGGCCCAGGATGGCGAAGGCCGTCTGGGTCTTGCCGGAGCCGGATTCACCCACGAGTCCCAGCACTTCGCCGGGCCCCACGTGGAAGCTGACGCCGTGGACCACTTCTTTCTGCGTGGCACCGGTACCGTAGGCCACTTTGAGGCCTTGGACGGACAGGAGCGCCTCTTTCGGGTGCTCTGTGGCGAGTGCCGCTGCCGCCGTCGTCGAGCTGCCTGCCGCCTGTACGGCAACCGGCGCGGCAGCCTTCGGAGCTTTTGCCGCACGCCCGCTCGTGCCGGAGTGTCCGCGTTCCTCGAGGGCGTCGCGGAGGGAGTTGCCGAAGAGGACCAGAGCCATGCACATGAGGCCGACGGCCAGGCTCGGCCAAAGGATCAGGGATGGGTTGAGGGCGATCTTACGGAAGCCCTCGTTGAGCATATTGCCCCAGGATGGGACAGAATTGTCGCTGACGCCGAGGAACTCGAGCCCGGCCTGGATCGCGACGGCGATGCTGGCCACTCGGGCGGCCTGGATGATGACGGGTGCGCGGACAACCGTGAGGATGTGCCGGAGGATAATCCGTGCGTCGCTCAGTCCCGAGACGCGTGCGGCGTCGACGTAGAGTTCGTTCTTCACCGCCTGCACGGCGCCGCGGACCACCCGGTAGAAGCTGGGGGCCAGGTGCACGCCGAAAATGGTCATTGCGATCCAAACGGAGGGGCCGACGACGGCGCGCACCGCCAGCAGGATGACGATGCCGGGGAGTGCCATGTTGAGGTTGTTGAACCACGACGAGGCGGTGTCGAACCAGCCCCCGTAATAGCCCGCGACCAGTCCGGCGGACACCCCGATAACGAGTGCGACCGCCAGGGCGATGGCGGCGCCGAGCAGGTTTACCCGGCTGCCCCAGAGGAGACGGCTCAGGGTGTCCCGGCCAGAGCCGTCCGTGCCCAGGAGGTGTCGTCCGCTTGGCGGTTGCATCGCTTCCCTGAGGTTGACCGCGTTTGGATCGAGCAGGCTAAGCAGCGGCACGACGATCGCGATGACGATGATCACTGCGAGGACGATGCAGGATGCCAGGCCGAGGGGATTCCGAAGGAAGCGCCGGACCAGGCCCGGGCGGGCAACCACGGGTTCGACGCCGGTGGGGACTTCTGTCGCGAGGGTCATGACAGGCGCACTTTCGGATTGAGCCACGCGACGAGGACGTCGACGAGGAGATTGACGATGACGATGATGAGCACGACGGCGAGCACTACCCCGATGACGAGAGGCAAGTCGGTGCGGCTGGTCGCCTCGACGGCCAGCGAGCCAAGGCCCGGGAGGGCGAAGACCGACTCGATGACGACTGCGCCACCCAAGATGCCGACTACCTGCACTGCGAGGGTCGTGAGGCCGTTGGTGGACGCGTTGCGTAGGACGCTGGTGAGGATGATCCGCCGTTCGGAGAGCCCCCGGCTGCGCACCGTGCGGATGTAGTCGTGGCGAAGCACCTCCAGCGTGGCGCTTCGGACCTGCGTGGCGACTCCGGCGACGCCCCCAATCGTGAGGGCGATCACCGGCAAAGTGATGGCCCGGACCCAACCGCTGGGCGATTCCGTCAAGGGGATGAAGCCCGTGGCCGGGAACCATTTCAGCTGGATGGCGAAGTACGTTACAAGGAACAGCGCCACGATGAAGGATGGCAGTGCGTCCCCGAGCGTGGCGAGGATCTGCAGCGTGCGGTCCACCCATCCCTTCCGGACTGCGGCGTAGATGCCCGCAGCGAAGGCCAACACGCCGGTCAACAAGGTCACGACGATTACCAGACTGAGCGTCACCGGCAGCCTGACCATGAGGGTGCTCCACACCGAAGCGCTGCCGAAGTAGGAAGCGCCGAGGTCGCCGCCCAAGGCCTTCATCAGCCAAGTGAAGTACTGGACGAGCAGGGGCTGATCCAACCCAAGTTCGTGGTTCTTGAGGGCCACCTGGGCCTCTGAAGCGTTCTCCCCGAGGATGTTGCGGGCGATGTCGCCGGCCGCCGGATAGAGCAGCACATAAGCCAGGAACGACACAGCCAAGAGAAGGACCACCGCGGACAGTAGCCGCCGTAGTAAGAAAATGGTCACCTTGGACTCCTTGGTCAGGGTGCAGGTCAGGTCTGGAGCGGAGAAGCGGGTGCCGGGGCTCCAGCCCCGGCACCCTCGTTGCTACTTGCCCGTGGGCTTGTAGTTGTAGATAGACGGAACTGCTTGCTCGGCCTGGTTCTCTACGGCGACCTTGTCGTTGTGGTAGAAAAACTGCTCGAGGCGGTACAGGGGGCTGAACCAGTGCTGGTCAATGAGGTACTGGTTGAGTTGCTTGGCTGCGTCGCCTGCGGTCTTTTCGTCGCCAGTCTGAACCTTTTGGATCAGGGCGTTCAGCTCAGGGGTCTGGGACTTCAGCGGGTTGTACGGAGCATTGGGCGCAATGAGCAGCTGGATGTTCCGCCAGTCGTCCCGCTGCACGAGGCTCATGTAGGAAACAGCGAAGTCGCCCCGCAGCATTGACGGGATTGCCTGGCCGGGCCCCCATTGGTGCCGGACCACCTTGACACCGATCGCCTTCCAGTTCTGCTCTATGGAGTCGTAGATGGCGGGGTCGAAGACCGGGCTGATCGGCAGCGTCACGGTCATGTTCTCGGCGCCGGCATCCTTGAGGAGCTGCTTTGCGCGTGCGGGATCGTACTTGTAGGCGCCGTCGAGGCTTGCATCGTAGGCCGCGACATTAGGGCGGAAGGTCTGGCTCGTCAGCTGGCCCTTGCCCAGTGCGACAGCCTGCAGGAGGGCGTCACGGTCGATAGCCAGGGTTAGGGCTTCGCGGACGCGGGGATCCTTGAGTTCGGGTGTCATGGTCCCGTTGCGGTCGAAGAAGAAGATGCCCTCCCAGTTCGTCGAATACGGCTGGTGCAAAAGCCCGGCCGATTCGGCGTCGGTTGCAGACGCCGCCCGAGCGAGTATTGCGGCGTCAATCTGGCCTGACTTCAGGGCGTTCAGGCGTGCGGTCTCGTCTGTCAGGATCTGGAACTCGACTTTGTCATACGGCAGCTTGTCACCCCAGTAGGAATCGTTCCGCTTGTACGAGATCTTGGATCCCGCCACAGTGTTGGCGGTATCCAGGATGTAGGGGCCCGTGCCTACCGGGTTGGTCTTGATTCCCGGTGTCTCCAGCGCGTTGGGGGCGCCCATGTAGCCAGCGGCATTCGTCAGTGAGTATGGGATTCCGGGATCCGCCGCTGACAGCTTCAGTACCGCGGTGGTCGGGTCGGGAGTTGTCACGGACGCGACGGACTTCAAGGAGCTGGCCAGTGGGCCGTTGGCCTTTTTGAAGTGCTCCACGTTGGCTTTCACTGCAGCTGAGTCAAAGACCTCGCCGTCGCTGAATTTGACGCCTGTGCGCAGCTTCAGGGTGTAGCTGAGTTTGTCGGCGCTCGCCTCCCATGAGGTGGCAAGCATCGGACTCAACGTGCCGTCCGGGTTGAGCTTGATCAGGGGATCGTAGGCGGCTTGGTAGACCGGGGCCAAGTGGCCTTCGTTGGCCTGTGCCGGGTCGTAGCTGGTCGGCTCCTGCAGGGAACCGATTCGAAGCAGGGGTGCGGTGGCGGGTCCAGCCTGCGTCTGCTGTGTTTGCGTTGACGTGCCGCCGCAGGCGGTGAACGCCAGGACCGAGACGACGGCGGTCACCACCGTCGGTACAAGCCGGCTCTTGATGCCCATCATTCCTCTTCCTAAGACTCCGTTGTGGTTAGGGTCGGCACCGAATAAGCATGTGCCGCTCGTCACATGCTAAATTGAATTAAGCATTCAGCGCAAGGCGTGACGCTCAAGGCCTGAAACGCAGGTCACAGTTGCAGCCGAATCCGAAATCGAATTTTGTTTCCACTCCAAAGCTGCGTAAACCCGCTAGGTAGCCAGCAATGACCGACGACGAAGTGAGGATCATGAACCAGGAAGTCACCGCCTTTGAAGCCGCCGTGGGGCGAATCAGGGGAGGATCCCATCCGCACGCTGAAGCCACGGCGCTGTACGAAGAGTTGAGCGGCGACGAAAGGCTCGGACTGCTCGACGGCGACACTCCCTTTTGGGATGGCATGGCCGAGATTTCGCGTGGATACAACCAGCGCCCCTATGTCCACGGAGAAGTAGCCCGCTTGGGTGTTCCTGGCATCCGCTTCGTTGACGGTCCCCGCGGTTGCGTCCCTGGACAAGGTACGGCGTTCCCCGTTTCGATGGCGCGGGGAGCCACCTGGGATCCGGCCTTGGAGGAGAAGGTGGGTGAGGCCATCGGCCGGGAAGTCCGCGCACAGGGCGGGAACCTCTTTGGCGGCGTGTGCATCAACTTGCCGCGGCATCCCGCGTGGGGTCGGGCGCAGGAGACATACGGCGACGATCCCCACCACTTGGGCGAGTTCGGGGCGGCCCTGACGCGGGGGGTCCAGAAGTACGCCATGGCGTGCGTGAAGCACTTTGCCGTGAACTCCATGGAGAACGCGCGGTTCCATGTGGATGTAACCGTCGACGAGGCAACGCTCCACGAGATGTACCTGCCGCATTTCAAGCGCTCGATCAAAGAGGGTGCCGCGGCGATCATGACTGCGTACAACTCAGTTAACGGGGATTGGTGTGGCCAGAACACCTACCTCCTCACCGACGTGCTGCGCGATCAGTGGGCCTGGGACGGCATCACCGGGAGCGACTTCATCTTCGGCCTGCGCGACGCGGCTGCCTCCCTCAATGCGGGGCTCGATGTCGAAGAACCATTCTCCCAAGTCCGCGGGATGCACTTGCGCAAGGCGTTGGAGGATGGGCACACCTCTTGGGAGTACGTGGAACGTGCCGGATTGCGCCTGCTGACGGTCCAGCTCAGATCCTACGCGCAGCGGATTGAACATGAGCCGCCGCTCACGGTGATGGCTAGCGGGGAGCACCGCGCCCTGGCTCGAGAGGTAGCGGCCCGTGCCATGGTGCTCCTGAAAAATGACAACATCGGCGCCTCGGCAGTCCTGCCCTTGGACCCGGACGCGGTCCACAGCCTCGCCGTGATCGGACGATTGGCTGTCCGGCCGAACATGGGAGACCTCGGGTCATCCAACGTCCACCCGCCGAACTCCACGACGCCGCTCGAAGGCATCCGCGCCGCGTTCCCCGGAGCAAGAATCGTCTTTGTGGACCAGGACGATCCGGAGGCCGCCGAGAAGGCGGCCCGGGACGCCGACGTCGCGATCGTCGTCGTCGGCTTTGACGAGAGGGATGAGGGCGAATTCATCGGAGCCGGCACGCTGACCGACCCTGAACTGCTGGGGCTTTTCCCGCCGCGGCCGGCCGGCGTCGAAATGCCGAAACCCAAGAAGGGCGCCGGGATGACCGCGGGCGAAGGCTATGGAGGGGACAGAACTTCCCTCCGGCTGCGTCCCGTCGATGAGGAGATCATCCGTGCCGTGAGTGCAGCGAATCCACGCACTGTGGTGAATGTCGTGGCCGCTGGCGCCGTCATCTCCGAAAACTGGCGCCACGACGTGCCGGCGATCGTCATGATGTGGTACCCGGGAATGGAAGGCGGCCATGCCTTGGCCGATGTCCTCACCGGTGCCCACAACCCATCAGGCCGTCTTCCGTACTCCATCCCCACCTCGGAGGAGCACCTTCCGGCCTTCGACCGCGATGCACATGCGATGACCTACGACCGGTGGCACGGCCAGCGGCTGCTGAACAAACTTGGCGTGGAAGCGGCCTTCCCCCATGGATTCGGGCTGTCCTACACCACCTTCGGCATCCGGGAAGGAAGCGTTACATTGGGCACTGGGGGAGTCTCCGTATATGCCAAGGTTGCGAACACTGGCGCGCGCGACGGACACCACGTAGTGCAGGTCTATGGACAGCGCACGGACGGCATTCATGCCGGCGAATGGTTGCTTGCGGGGTTCCTGAGCGTGTTCGTCCCGTCGGGCGGGACAGTCGACGTGGCCGTTCCGGTTTCGCTCGAAGCCCTGGGCTCCTGGAACCCGGCCACGAAGACCATCGAGGCACCTTCGGTCACGTCGTTGACCTTCAGGGTCGGCGCCCACGCCGAAGATCCCCAGGCCCTCCACCTGGCAGTCACCGCCTAGGCTGCCCATTCGGCTGCAGCCACGTCCCTTACTCCACGAGAACCTGAGAAGGCAACGATGACCACCTACACTGCGAAATCCCCGCTCATCGCCGTAATGCGCCATTCCGAAGGGAACCGGATCGTCAAGGAGCGGGTCCCCTCCCTTGTCAATAGTCCGCTGCTGCACACGCTCTACTTCCATGAGGTGGGCACCATCCTCGGAACCGAGCCGGGGCTCCGTGGGAAGCCCAGGGAAACCGCGGAAATCCTGCGCCTCCTCGGCGAGTTGGAACCCGAGGATCTTGCAGCCCAGCGGGCCGCCGAGGCGGCGGCCGATCTTCCCGCCCCGGCTGGGGACTATGAGCCCGGCTCAGTGGTGCGCGGCAGTGCGGTTGCCGCGT
>NZ_JARVRI010000030.1:0-34971 GCF_030209785.1 Arthrobacter sp. efr-133-TYG-120 | reverse complement strand
TGAACTTCGGTGTTGGTCAGACCGTGGCGAACTCCGTGACTGTGCCGGTGGGAGCTGACGGGAAGGTGACGTTGTTCAACCGTTCCGCCGGTTCCACCGATCTGATTGCCGACGTCTCGGGCTATTACCTGTCGGGGGCTCCGGTTGTTCCGGGTGCGTTTGCGCCGTTGGCTCCTTCGCGGATGCTGGATACGCGTGGTGGTGTCCCTGCGGGTGCTGATGCGCCTGTGTCGTTCCAGGTGGGTGGTGTTTCTGGGATTCCGGCGAATGTCTCGGCTGTGGTGTTCAATCTGACGGTGACGGGGCCGCAGTCGTTCGGGTTCGTGAGTGCGTTTGCTTCCGGTACTGAGCGTCCGAATGCGTCGAATGTGAACTTCGGTGTTGGTCAGACCGTGGCGAACTCCGTGACTGTGCCGGTGGGAGCTGACGGGAAGGTGACGTTGTTCAACCGTTCCGCCGGGACCACCGATCTGATTGCGGATGTTTCGGGTTACTTCATGGGCCAACTCATGCCGCCGGCGACGCCGGTCATCACACCGCCCACGACCATCACGACCATCCCAGGAACCAACACCGGCACCGTCAATGGTGGAGGGACTGTCGGTGTGGGGCAATACGATTTCACCATTAGTGAGCAGGGCACGTATCCGGCAAAGGGTTTTATTTACTCGGTCAGTGGAGCTCCAGTTTCGTCATTCCCGGTCAATCTCGGCTGTGACACCCCTCGGGTCGCGCAATTTGTGGTGGTCTGTCCGGCCGAAGGACGGAAAGCGACAGCGACGGTGGGGTCTGTTGATTACTTCACTTTTATCAGCGTTTGGGCGTTCAACGACGCCGGCTTTAGCAATCCGACGACCTACCAGTTCAGTGTGGCAAATGCCGTGCCCGTGCCCACTGCCGTGCTCCCGATCACCGCACCGAGCGAAGGGAATTGGGTGCCCGTTGCTACCCAAGTCGGCGGAAGGCCTATTGCCACTGGTTCTTGCGAGGGAGATCCGAGCGCGGGATACCCTGGGAGCACCAAGATGAATGCCCTTCAACTGAACGGTGCACCAGGCCAGTTCGGGACGACAGCGTCGCCTGCCGTAAATACGGCGGAGAGCTTCAGCGTCTCCGGGTGGTTCTGCCCCACCAATCCGGCACCCGGGGGAAACACTGTCCAGTCATTGATCGCGCAGATCGCCGACACCGGAGCCCCGGGCGGGGCACTGAGGTTGGATCCGAATGGCCGGCCCGAACTGGATACTTGGACTACGGGCAACGCCCTCGAACAGGTCCAGGAATCGCCGCGGGCCCAGAGCGCCTGGATGTTCATTTCTGCGGTCTTTGACAAGGTCAATCAACAGTTGCGCATTACTGTGACCTCGGGAGGTACCACTTCAACCTGGACCACGGCCGCAACCTCGACCCAAAGCCGCCTTCCCTCCACTTCCGGGGCTGTGCGTCTCGGAGAGGGCTTCACGGGTCAGATCCTCAACCCCGTCATGACCCAGGGCATCCTTACAAACGATCAGTTCAGCAACGTACAAAACGTTTTCACGCCCAGCTCCCAAGGGGTGCTCAGATGAGCAAACTGCAGCCAAGCAGCTAGCGATCGGTGGCTCCCCACCGGCACTCTCACCTTACTCAGCAGCGGATCGATTGAGGACGGCGGGCGCCGTCGCCGGCGCATCCCAGTCGATGTGGTGGCGATAGACCCAGTCGAAGTTGTCGGCCGTCTTCCGGGCGAGTGAGCGGAAGACGGCCTTCAGCACAAGGTCTTCAAAGACGCGCTTGAACTGGCCGCGGATCTTCGGGGCGGCCTTCCGGCGGCCCCATTCCACCACCGATTCCGCCCGGTTCCGGCGTTCCTTCTCGTAGCGGGCGAGGGCACCGGGGATGTCGCCGGGCGAGGTGCCCCGGAGCGATCGGCCCAGCGCGATGGCGTCTTCGATGGCCATGGAGGCGCCTTGCCCGGACGTGGAAATGGAGCCAAGGAGTCAGCCCGGTGTGGATCGTTAGCGCCTTGATCCACACCCGTAGACCACCGTCGACGAGCTCGAGGCGGCGATGCGGACTCGCACCTGCCTTCAGCCCCGGCTGGGCGGCAATAGTATTCCCGATCGCAGACACTCCCACACCAGTGACAAGCGAGCTGGTTGCCTAGTTCCCCTGGGATTCTTGCTCGTGACAGATGCCGAACCTGCAGAGCAAAATCCAAACTGGACTTCTCGTGCTGAGAACGTGGCCGCCGCGCTCATAGGTTACTGATCGCCGACACCGTATTACTGACTGCGTTAGCTACATAAAGGGTTCCTAGGCCCGGGTCCACGGCTAAGCCGGCAGGTGCGCTGCCCGTTGGGATTGTGGCCGTCACCGTACCCCCGTTGATTACTGAAACCATGTCTGAATAGAGGTGCGGGATATAGATGGTGTGAGTCAATGGGTCAACGGCAATTCCGTACGGCATCATGCTGTAGGGGATTGTCTGAGTTACCGCGGTCCCTTTAATGGTTAGCAGCTTCTCGGTGGACCAGTTGACGACGTAGACCGTGTGAGTACTGGGGTCTACCGCCACCCAAACCAGTCCGATCCCCAGGGCCATCGTCCGTGTAACTGCGTTGCCGTCGATAACGGACAGCGTGCCGTCCGAATTGCTTGTGACGTAAACCGTGTGTGAGGCAGAATCTACTGCGACGCCCTCAGGATCTCGACCGACGTCGATGGTGGCGGTAACCTGCGAGCCGTCGATCACGGAAAGCGTGTTTGACTGGGAGTTCGTCACATAGACAGTGTGTGTTTCTGGGTCAAGGGCAACGGCAGTCGGGGAGATGCCGACAGCTATTGTGTCCGTCACCGTGGTGCCGTTGATTACGGTTATTGAGTTGCCCCAATTATTGGCCACATAGACGTTGTGCGTTGATGGATCCACAGCCAGCCCGGAAGGCTGGCGGCCGACATTCACCGTTGCGGTCACGGCGCCCTGATTGATCACCGAGACGGTGTCGTCCTGTTTGTTCGCGACGTACACCGTGTGGGTTGCGGTGTCCACGGCAATATTCTGCGGTTGGCTGCCGACGGGAATGGTTGCCGTCACGGGAGGACCCGCAGCCTCGGGCGCGACGAAATAGCCTGCGACGTCCGCAATAAGCTGGGTGCTCGCTCCGGAGCGGTTGAACAGTGTGACCGTACCGTCTGCACCGACGGGGACGGTGACGAGGTTTGCGATGGTCTGTCCTGCTGAAAAGTTCAGATTCGACGCGGTGGGGCGGGCTGGCCCACCGGCGTAGGCGGTGACGAATCCGAAGGACTTCGGTTCAGTCGCCGTCAGGTTGAAGACCACTGCAGCTACTTTGGACGGAATACCCTGAACACCTGAGACGGGGAAAGAAACTGCGGTGTCGGACCCAACGGCTGCGCTCAGCCGGGTGTCCAGAAACCGCGATGGCATCACCGGCACGAAGGTTCCAGTTCCGGACGGCACGCCTGCGGCGTAGTATCCGGCGACGTCTGCGATCAGTTGTGCCTTGCCAGAGGAGCGGTTGAAAAGGGTGACCTTTCCGTCGCCTCCGATGGGAACGGAGACCAGGTTTGGCACCGTTTGCCCTTTTGAGTAGTTCAGACTTGAAGCCGTCGGCCGGGCTCCGCCGAACGGGTAAGCCGCAACGAAGCCGAACGAATCAGTCTCGGTGACGGTGAGGTTGAAAACCACGCCCGCAGCATCTGCGGGAACACCATTTGTCCCGGCCACTTTGAAGGAAACTTCGGAGTCCCCGCCGACCGGCCCGGTGTTCCGGGTGTCGAGCACCCGGGCGGGCGCGACTGAACCGAACGCACCGGGCACAACAGGTGCCCCCGGAAGGTAATACCCCTCGATATCCGCGATGAGCTGCACGGTGCCGCCGGATCGGTTGAACAGGGTCACTTTGCCGTTGCCCCCGACCGTCACAGTGACGAGGTTCGCCACCGTCTGACCCTTCGAGTAATTCAAGTTCGACGCCAGGGGGCGGTTCGTGCCGCTGGGATACGCGGACACAAAACCGAACGATGCCGGTTCCGTTACTGTCAGGTTGAAGACCACGGCGCCGCCGCTCACCGGCAGACCTGCCATGTCAACCACATTCAGTTCCACAGTTGAGTCGGGCCCAACCGGTGCGCTGGTCCTCGTGTCCAAGGCTCTGGTCGGCGTCATCGACCGGTACGCACCGGGCTGGGTTGGAGTCCCCAGACTGGCGGACGTCGTCAGCGGCACGGCCGGAACCTGTCCAAAAATGGCACCGACCGCCTGAGCGGCGCCACTGCCTGCGAACAAGAAACCCATCAAACTCAACAGCAACGTCGCAATCTTTGCTGACCGCCGCTTCGAAAAACCATCTGCCATTGTTCCCCCACAAGCATTTAGGCGGCCTGGCACGAAGCGCCGCTGAAGGAACCTTACCAGCGCGCCGACCGCAGACAAGGGCCGCCCCTGTCGGTTATGTCAGTACCGAGGAATTCACTAAGGGAACCCTGAGGCGCGCGTTCTGTTGCGATGGCGACGTTGGTGAGTCCCTAAAAGCTATGTTTCGAAACTTTGCGGTTGATCCGAATGGCTCGCCCCAACCGAGTGCCGGCCGCTGCGCCCATCCAAACGACACTTACGCAGCAGTCGATGCAGCCAGGAACTCCTCAATCGCGTCCGCCGCGGCCGGTGCCCCGCCCGCTGATCGCACCCGCGCACTCATCGCCTCGAGCTTGCCGCGCACTACAGGGTCGCCGCTGACTTCAAGGACCGTGTCCCGGATCAGTTCGGGGGAGAGCCCCTCCAGGGGGAGCCGCCGCCCGAGCCCCAAGTCCTCCACGCGGCGTGCATTGGCCCCTTGTTCGGGCTGCAGCGGGAAGGCCACCAAAGGCACCCCGAAATAGAGCGCCTCCATGGTCGAGTTCATCCCGGTGTGGGAGAGGAAAGCGTCGGCGTGGGGCAGGACTTCGAGCTGCGGAAAGAAGGGCCGTACCTCAAAGTTCTCCGGGATGTCCCCCAGCTCGGACCCCTCGACGCGCTCTCCGATTGCCATGGCGACTTGCCAAGGGGTGCCGGCAAATCCTTCCAAGCACATCCTGAAGAAATCCGGCCGGTCATTCAACGGGGTGGTGCCCAGTGAGACGAACAACAGGGGCCTGTCCTTCGCCCGGGGCCGCCAGGCTTCCTCGTTGCCCCGTAGGCCAAGGCATGGGCCTACGAAATGGAACCTGGCATCGAACGTCTCTCCCGAGGGCTGGAATTCCCTCGGGATGAAGGAGATGTTCAACGATGCAGGAGGGCCTCCCATGAATTGCAGATGGCCCACGCCATGCTCCGCGGCGAAATCATTAATCCGCCGGCTGACCTGTTTCCAGGCCTCGATCATGCCTGGCGGCGGCGGCCCTGGCATGAGATCCCGCATCGAGAAATGTTCATTGGTGGCATAGCTCGGAAGCAACGCAATATCGGGCAAGGCCAGCTTCGCGGCAGCCATCTTCCCGGAGAGCGTCATTGCGTCGTAGGCCACCCCGTCCGGCGGGTCCTCGGCCAGACGGGCCAGCAGCGCCGGGAATTCCTCCCTTGCGCCCTTGAGAATCCGCTCAAGAAGTCCCGACATCATTCCGGACGGCATTCCCGCGAACATCCCCGTCATCGGTGACGGCGCCGGGCCGCCGCCAGCGGGTTCCGGGCTACCATCAGCGGAACGCTCGCGCGGGGGGAGGAATGCCGCCAGATCCTCTCCACTGGGGAAGAATACGGCGCCAGCGGATTCAACGGCTTTCGCGTACTTCGCGGACGTGGCATAGGTGACCCTGTGGCCTCTGCGAACCAACTCTGCAACCACTGGCAACGTCGGATTCACATGGCCTGCTGCCGGCAAGCAGATGAAGGCGATGTGCTTCATTTGGAAAGGTCGGTGCCATGGACGCTGCGCCGGCGCGATTTCAGTCCAGTCTCGAGCTTGGTGCGAACCTCGCGCTTCACGCGGGCGGCAAGTTCGGTCTCATGCGATTCCAAGAAGGTTCGCACGGCAGGCGGATCCCACGGCACCAAGGAGCGCAACGCCCAGCTGACCGCCTTGACCACCGTGTCGTCGCGATCGTTGATCAAAATCCCGACGACGCCGAGCGTCCGTTGCGTATCGCCGGTTCCCCACCGCGACCTGGTGTTGAGCACGGTAGTGGAAACAAGGGCAACGCGACGCCACCAGTGGTCCGGGCTCCGCGCCCAGCGGTCGACGTCGACGTCCGAGATGAGCCCTTCGCGCCACGCCGGCCCCACCAAGATGGTGGCGAAGGCATCAGCCTGGCCCCAGGAAGCTATGCCTTCTCCCAAGTGTTCAAGCCGGGCCGGTGTCAGCTCAGCAAAAGCCGCCTGGTGGGCATTGATGAATTCCCATCCTTCCCACTCAAAGCCGGCTTCCACCAGACCTTCGGCGAGACTGAAGACGACGGCCGCCTCCATCGTAGCGATTTCCGCGGAGACTTTGCGGCGGACGGCACGGAAGCTCGCGGCGTCGTGCTTCTCCAAAGCGCGCAGCTCCTCGAGGACGCGCGCCAACAATTGCCCCGGCTGGGTATCCCCCGGAGAGACGAGTATTCCGTGCGAAGCCACTTTTAGCCCCAGATTGCGTGGGCTGAACGCTATTCTTCCGGCGCGTCGTCGGTGTCCGGCCCTTCGGCAGGTTCCTGGCTGTGAAGGCCGGTATCGTGCGACACCCAACCCTCCGTTTCCCCTTCGGCAGGGGCGTCGCTGTGATGGCGGACTTCGTTCGGATCTGGTGCCTTGTTCATTCCGGATGCTTCCTGTCCTTCGTTGGACTGTTCCCGCGAACGCCTTAAAGTCTACGCCGGGGAGGGGGCGTGTGGCCTAGGCTAGGCAAGGAACTACCGAACGAATTCAACGGCTGAATGCAGAGGTGAAGAATGGCAAAGCGACCCAACCAGGCAGTAAAGATTGCGCAGGAAACGGCCCACAACGCCATGTTCGACGCCAGCGGCAATGCCAAACCCGGTGTCCACAACGTGCTGCTCCGGGCCGTCGAGGTCCAACGTCCCCTTGTCCTGGCCAACCTGCGCCGCCTGCAACGCAAACACCCGCAGGCCACAGCGGCGCAGCTGGCCGCCAAACTGGAGCGCGACTACCTCGCCGCAGTCACCGGCGGGGGAGCCGCCGTCGGGGCAACCGCCGTCGTGCCCGGCATCGGCACCGCGGCCTCGCTGGGCCTTTCCGCGCTTGCCACCATCGGGTTCCTGGAAGGAACCGCTCTGTACGCCGCTTCCTTGGCCGAACTCCACGGAATCCGCCTCACCGATCCGGACCGTGCGCGAACCATGGTCATGGCCATCATGCTCGGCGAGGAAGGCACGGCCCTGCTGGGTGCCCTGAGCGGACAATCGCTCGGCAGAGGCAAAGGAATCACCCAGGCCTGGGGCATGACCCTCACCAAGAAGCTGCCCGGCGGAGGATTCGGGGTCATTCGCGATGCCATCCAGCGCGCCTTCCTCAAGCGGCTTGTTAAGCGCCAAGGCGCCGCCTTCCTCGGCCGGGCCCTGCCTTTCGGCGTGGGGGCCGTGGTGGGCGGAGTCGGAAACCGCGTCATGGGGCGTGCCGTAGCGGCCTCGGCGAGGGAAGCATTCGGTCCCATGCCGGACTTCATTCCGGGCGAGCTGCTCCCAGCCGCCCGCCAGAACGCGCTGGAAGGCGGGAATAGTGGATCTCAACGCTGATTCGGGGGAGTCGTTCGGCTCCTGGACCATGGGGAACGACGCATCAATGTTCCGGATCGTCAGCAGCGCCAACGTCGCCTGCGGCTTCCACGCCGGGGACCCGGTGACCATGCTGGACAGCTGCCGTGCCGCCTTCGAGCTCGACGTCCGGGTGGGCGCCCACGTGGGCTACCGGGACCTGCACGGCTTCGGGCGCCGATCGATGGACATGTCCTTCGATGAGCTCTTCGGCGACGTCCTCTACCAGCTCGGTGCCCTCGACGGCATGGCCCACGCGGTGGGCGCCTCCGTGGACTACGTCAAACCCCACGGTGCCCTGTACAACAGGATCGTCAACGACGTCGAGCAGGCCGAAGCAGTAGTGGCTGCGATTCACGCCTACGATCCCGGGCTACCCGTCCTTGGCCTGCCGGGCTCGGCGCTGCTGCGCCTCGCCGAGGAATCCGGCCACCCGGTGTTCCGCGAGGCGTTCGTGGACCGCGGCTACATGCCGGACGGAACGTTGGTGCCGCGCTCGCAGGAAGGCGCGGTGGTGCACGACGCCGGCGCGGTAGTCGAGCGGGCTGTGCGCTTTGCCGTGCGGGGCGAGGTGCTGGCCGTGGACGGCACAGTGGTGCGGGTTCAGCCCGATTCGTTGTGCATCCATGGCGATACCCCGGGTGCTGTCGAACTGGCGGCGGCGGTGCGCGCCGGCCTCGAGGAAGCTGGAGTGGAGATTGAATCCTTCGCTTGAGCGGGAGCTTTTGCCCTGCGGCGACAGCGCTTTCTTGGTGGAACTGCCCGAGCTGACCGCCGTCGTCGCGTACTACCGCGGGCTGACCGGGGCCGGCGCTTCGGTTGGCAGTTCAATGCCGGAGGGGATCATCGACGTCGTGCCCGCCGCCCGCACTGTCCTGGTCACCTTCGACCCGGAAACGATCCGTCCTTCCGACGTCCGCGACTGGCTGGAGTCCGCAGAACCGGCATACGACGTCGCCAGTTCGGGCCGCGAAGTGACCATCGAGGTCTCCTACCGTGGCCCGGACCTTGCCGAAACGGCACAATTCCTCGGCATGAGCGAGGCCGAAGTGGTCAAGCTTCACACGAGCTCGGAGTGGACTGCCGCATTTTCCGGCTTTGCGCCCGGCTTCGTGTACCTGGTCACCACGCATGAGCGGCTCCGCGTTCCGCGCCGGAACACTCCACGCACCGCCGTGCCGGCTGGCTCGGTTGGCCTCGCCGGCGAGTTCAGCGGAGTCTACCCGCGATCCTCTCCGGGCGGGTGGCAGCTGATTGGAACCACGACGGCGGCACTGTGGGACGCGTCCAAGGCCGAGCCCGCGCTGATCCGGCCGGGTGACCTGGTCCGATTCGTGGAGGCCTGATGGGGATAGTGGTGGTGAACCCCGGCCCCCTCACCTTGGTGGAAGACCTTGGCAGGCAGGGCTGGGCTTCCTTGGGGTTGAGCCCTTCCGGCGCGCTGGACCGGCAATCGCTTCGCCTTGCCAACCTGCTGGTGGGGAATCCCGCGGAGGCGGCAGGGCTGGAGATATTGCTGGGTGGGCTTCGCCTGCGGTTCGTCACGGCGTCGACGGTCGCGGTGGCGGGTGCCGAGGGAATCGTGAGACTCAACGGGGCCGAGATTCCGCTGAACCAAGCCGTCCGGGTGGCCCCGGGCGCCGTGCTGGACTTCGGTTCCCCTCTGTTCGGACTGCGATATTACCTGGCGGTACAGGGCGGCATCGACGCGCCAAAGCTCCTCGGTTCAAGCAGCACGGACATGCTCTCCGGTGAAGGCCCAGCGCCGTTGACATCGGGTGAGCAGCTAGGAATCGGGCATGTTTCCGCGGGCAATGGCCTGGTTTCGGGTACGGGTTCGGGGACCGTTAACAATGCGCATGTCCTCCCTGCTATCCGCCGCGCTCCTGATCCGGGGCGCGCCATCACAGCCCGCGTGGATCGCGGCCCCCGGGGGGACTGGTTCGACCCCGACTCCTGGCGCCGCTTGGTCAGCCAGGAATGGACCCTGTCGCCCGATTCCAACAGGATCGGTGCCCGGCTGGTGGGCCGCCCGCTCACCCAGGCCCGGCTCGAGGAACTGCCCAGCGAAGGCATGGTGCTCGGCGCACTGCAAGTGCCGCCGTCGGGCCTTCCCACAGTATTCCTGGCAGATCATCCCGTGACGGGTGGCTACCCTGTGATTGCCGTGGTGCGTCGCACCGATCTGGACTTGCTGGGCCAAGCCCGCCCCGGCCAGCGGATCCGTTTCCTCGGCTGAAGGTCCCCTCCACCGGACTGCGTCAGCCGAACACCAAGTGCGCTACCGTGAAGATCGCGAGCCCGGCCAGCGACCCCACTACGGTGCCGTTGATGCGGATGTATTGCAGGTCCTTACCTACCTGGAGCTCGATCTTTTGCGAGGTTTCCTCGGCATCCCAGCGCGCCACGGTGTCCGTGATGACCCCAGCGATATCGGAACGGTACGTTTTGACGAGGTACCCGGCAGCATCACCGATCCAGGCATTGACCTTGCCTGCCAGCTCGTCGTCCTTGACAAGCCGCGAACCGAAGTCCCGGACGGCGCTCTTGAAGCGCTGTGTCAGTTCGCTGTCGGGATCGTCGACGGCGGTGAGCAGCGCGTCCTTGATAGTGCCCCACGTGCGGGAGGCAAGTTCGCGGACCTCGGGATCGCCGAGGACCTGGGTCTTGATTGCCTCCGCACGGGCGATCATTGCAGGATCGTGCTGGAGATCCTGGGCAAGATCACCGAGGTATGTATCGATCGATTGGCGCACTTGATGATCGGGATCCTGCTGCACCGCCCGGACGAACTTGGAGATTTCGTTGTAGACCCTGTCTCCCACGATGTCGTCCACGAAGGAAGGAACCCAGAGGGGCGAACGGTCGGACACGAGCCGGTTCACCGTGGAGTGGTTCGCTTCCACCCAATCAGCCGCCCGGTCAACCAGCAGATCGACGAGTTTGTGGTGGTGGCCGTCGGCAAAGATCCGTTCGGCCATCCGGCCCACGGGCGGTCCCCACGGCGGGGTGAGCAGGTGCTTGCGGACCATGCCTTCGATCACTGCCTGGACGTCGTCGTCGTTCAGCACGGTGAACGCTCCGCGGATGAGTGCCGAACCTTCCTTGGCGATACGCTCCGGGCCACCCGGGGATGCGAGCCACGCGCCGGCTTTCCGGGCGATGTCGATGCTCGCGAGCTTCTCCTGGACCACCTGCTCGGACAGGAAGTTGGTCTCCACGAATTCCCCGAGCGAAGCGCCGATCTGGTCCTTGCGCCGCGGAATGATGGCGGTGTGCGGGATTTTCAGGCCCATGGGGTATTTGAACAGCGCAGTGACGGCGAACCAGTCGGCCAGCGCTCCCACCATGCCGCCCTCGGCAGCGGCCCGCACGTATTCCAGCCACGGATACTGCCTCTGCAGGGCGAAAGCGGCCGTGAAAACCACCGCCATCACAATCAGGAGCGCCAGCGCCACCGACTTCATCCGACGCAGGGCAGCCGCCTTTTCGGCGTCGCCGTTCCGTTGCCCGACGCCGGATCCAACCGTGGAGCTGTTCCCGGCACCTGCGTTCCGGGTGGCCTCCGCCGTCGGGTCGCTATCGCTGTCCGTCACCGGGATTTGTTCAGAGTTCACCTGCATGTGCCCAGCGTAGCCCCGTCGCTGTCATGGACGTGGGCTACCGTGTCCCCATGACGAATGACGAGCCCGGTCGCCCAGACCAAAGCACGGAGCAAAATACGCGGCCCATGGTCTACGCCCACCGCGGAGCCAGTGCAGCATTTGCCGAGCACACGCGTGCCGCCTACCTGAAGGCAATCGCCGACGGCGCCGACGGCGTCGAGTGCGACGTCCACCTGACCCGGGACCAGCACGTTGTCCTGCTCCACGACGCGAACCTGGACCGCACCTCCGACGGTACCGGTCCCGTGGCCGAGAAGACGCTCGAAGAACTGCGGCAGCTGGATTTCTCTTCCTGGAAGGGCGCCCGGATTCCGGACCAGTACGGCGCAAAATCGGACCAGCTCCTGACGCTCCCGGAGTTGCTGGAGATCCTGCGTGGTGCCGGCAGGACCATTGGCCTGGCTATTGAACTCAAGCACCCCAGCCCGTACCAGCTCAAGCTTGAAGACCGCGTGCTGGAGCTTCTCGGCCGGGAAGGGTGGAACGCGGAGACCTCCATGCTGGACAACATCCAGGTTTCCTTCATGAGTTTCAGCCCGGATTCGGTCAAGCACCTGCTCCAGTTCGTTCCCGCGGAGCACATCTGCCAGCTCGTGGACGATGTCACGGTGGAAGAAGTCCGCGATGAACTGGGCCTGGGAGTCATCACTGGGGGAGCCGTGGCCAACGTGATGAAGGCGGCCCAGCAGGAAGGCGAACGGATCCTGGACGACTGCGAGGTTGGACTGGCCGGGCCGGGCATCGACTACGTCCGCAAGCACGCCCGCACCGTCCAGCGCTGGCTGGAATCAGGCCGCCGCTTCCGGGTGTGGACCGTTGACTCGGAGAACGATGTTGCCCTCTGCCAAGGCCTGGGGATCCACGAGATCACCACGAACAAGCCGGCGCAGGTCCTCGCCCAGCTTTAGGCACCAACCGCACCCAACTAACTCGCAGTTGTTGTCGTTTAGGGGCTCCAAAACGACAACAACTGCGAGTCAGATGACCGTGTTGCTGAGGGTTCCGATGCCGCCCAGTGTGATGTCCACCCGGTCGCCGGGCTGGACAGCCACGAAGGTGTTCGGAGCTCCCGTCATGATGATGTCGCCGGGCTCCAAGGTCAGCCATTCGGTGACATAGACGAGGCAATCCGTGATGGAGGATGGCAGGTTGAAGGACCCGGACCGGGCCTTGACCTCGCCGTTGACTACTACCTCGGTGCTGACGTTGTCCGGGTCCTCGATCCCGGTTTCGATCCACGGTCCGAGCGGCGTGTAGTTGGTGCCGGACTTGCCCTGGAAGAGCTTTTCGTCGACGTGGTTTTGATCCACGTTGGTGACGTCGTTGACCACGGTGTAGCCCAGGACGTGGCTCAAGGCGTTCTCGGCAGTGAGCTTTTCCGCCCGCTTTCCGATGACGGCGGCCAACTCGCCTTCCACGTTCACCGTGCCCGCGTTGCGCACGGCCACGATGCCGTCACCGGGTCCGGCGATGCTGTGGACGGACTTGTGCCAGGCCTGGATGGGCAGTACGTGGTTGTTGTTGCCCAGGTTGTGCCCGATGCCGAGCACCACGGAAGGCCGGACCGGGGCGAGGAGCTCGGCGTCGTCCGCGGAACTGGATTCTCCGGTGAAGGATAGGACCTCGGCAAAGGGATCCTCGATGTGGTCCCAGCGTCCATCGCGCAGGACAGCGTGCTGGGGGCCGGAAGGGGTCTTCAGTCGGGCGATGCGCATGGAACTCCTCGTTGAATTTCTTGTGGCGGTGGACTGTGGCGGTGGACTGAGGCGGTGGACTGTGTCAGGCACGGCCTAGAAAGAAACATACATCATACTGAACTGAGTCCAATACTCTGAACATATAACTCAGTCCGAAACCTTCCGGTTACCGCGCTGGGCAGGGCTGTGGTTGCATGAATACATGCCTTTTTCATGGTCCGCCCGGACAACACAGACAATCTCCGCGGCGGCCATGAGTGTACTGTTACTCGTCAGTGCCAGGAAGCACTTCCGGCAGCCGAAATTCTTCGCTCCCGTGGTCCCGGACTATCTCTGCCGCGAGGACTACGCAGTCGGGCACGCTGAAGCCGGCCAGGACAAGACCAAACCAACCGCACCGCACAACGGCGCCTTGGCGGTCATGTCCAGGGAGGAATGGATCGCAGTGAGTGGACTGCTTGAGGCGGTTGCCGCCGTCGGACTCCTCATTCCTGCCACGCGTAGGGCTGCAGCCCGCGGCACTACGCTGATGTTCACGGCGTTCCTGGCCGGCCACGTGGACGCGCTCCGCCGCGCCTACTCGCCTACCGGGACGGTGTCCGCTCGGCGGATCCACACACTGCGGCTGCCCTTGCAGATCCCTCTGATCCTGTGGGCATGGAGCTTGGCCGGAGCGAAACGGGGCGCATGAAACTCCTCGAATCCCCGGCGGTGAAGGTGGGCCTCTCCATCAGCATTGCAACGGGTCTCTACGGCATCTCGTTCGGGGCATTGGCCTCGGCCTCGGGGTTCAGTTTCTGGCAGACCATGGCGTTCAGCCTGCTCATGTTCAGCGGCGGCTCGCAGTTCGCCTTCATCGGCGTCGTGGCTGGAGGCGGTTCCGGCATTGCGGCCATGACAGCGGCCGCGCTGCTGGGGTTGCGCAACGGCATCTACGGGATGCAGATGAACGCGCTGCTGCGTCCCAGCGGTTGGCTCAAGTACCCGCAAGCCCACATCACCATCGACGAGTCCACGGCCACTGCCTCGGGACAAAGCGATTCCGACGAACAACGCCGCGGCTTCTGGACAGCCGGACTCGGCATTTTCGTGCTGTGGAACATCTTCACGGCTGTGGGCGCACTGGCCGGCGATGCCTTGGGCGACCCCAAGCAGTGGGGTCTCGACGGCGCCGCCGTGGCAGCGTTCCTCGGCCTTCTTTGGCCGCGGCTCAAGGGCCGTGAGCCGTGGGCGATCGCCGCTGCTGCTGCCCTGGCGACCATCATTGCGGTCCCGTTCGTTCCGGCTGGGGTGCCCATCCTCGTGGCCGCCGTGGTGGCCGGAGCCATCGGCTGGTTCAGCCACGGACGCAGCGACGAAGGGATGGAGCCCGACGTCGATCCCTACCCGCGCGGCCATTCCAGTGCTGACGCTTCCAGCCGCGAAAGGAACGCCGAATGAACCTCTGGGTCTGGATCCTCATCGCCTGCGGACTGGCGTACCTGACGAAACTTTCGGGCTATTTCGTGCCGGCGAAACTGCTGCAGAGTCCCCGGATGATGCGTGTGGCCGGCACCATGACCATCGGACTGCTGGCATCCCTGACCGTGGTCAACGCTGTGGCGTCCGGGCAGTCCCTGGCCTTCGACGCCCGGCTCGGCGCGCTGGCTGCGGGTGCCGTCGCACTGTGGCTCCGTGCCCCGTTCCTGGTAGTGGTCATCGTCGGGTCGGCAGCGGCCGCCGGGCTCCGGCTGCTCGGTTGGCGCTGAACCACCACGCGGGGTTCCAACCATCGCCGCGGCGCGCAACGTCGTCGTGCGCTGGTTACTGGAAATTCATCCCGGGGATGGGGGTCTGCTGCGGCAGCGGGCGCGACGGGCGCTCGGTGCGGATGGCGTCCTCAAGGAGGGCAACAGGCCGTTCCCAAGCGCGGGACCCCGGCTCCATGGTGTCCACGGCGCCGATCAGCATGGCAACAAGGCGCACCATGTCCTCGATGGAAATGTCCCGGCGCAAAGAACCCTGGCCCTGGCCGCGGCTAAGAAGTTCAGCCATGGAATCGATCAAGCCGCCCGTGATGCCCACCAGGAGTCCGCGGCGGCCGGCGACGGCGCCCAGCAGGTTGGCGTCTTCGCTGGCAACCTGCACTACGGCGTCGATCACGTTGATGAGCCCGACGGCGGCATCCATGCCCGCGAGGGACTCTTCCACGACCGGGTCGACATGAAGCCTGAGTTGCCGCGACAGGGCGGCCAGGACGAGTTGTTCCTTGTCAGCGAAGTTGCGGAACAGTGTAGCCGGGCCAACACCCGCGGTGGTGGCGATCGTCTGGAGTGGAACCTCCGGGCCCAGCTCGCGGAAGCACTGGCGCGCCGCCGTGATGATCTTGTCTACATTGCGCGCAGCATCAGCTCTAAGTGGCTTGCGTTCCAAGGGCCGGTCCATGCTGCTCACAGTAGCAACGGAGGGGCTCCAATCACTTTTGTGACATTCTTGCCCGTGAAAGACTGGATTCATGTTGCTTGCCTTTTCAGTCGCCCCGTCCGGCCAGCCCGCTGCTGGCGCCGCATCCGTTGATGGCTCGGTGCACGATGCCGTTGCCGAGGCCGTGAAGATCGTCCGCGAATCCGGGCTTCCCAACCAGACGGACTCGATGTTCACCACCATCGAGGGTGAGTGGGATGAAGTGTTCGACGTCGTCAAGCGCGCCACCGAGGCGGTGAGCAAGTACGGGAGCCGGGTGTCCCTGGTGATCAAGGCGGATATCCGGCCGGGATATGCGGGGGAGATTACGGGCAAGGTCGAGCGGCTCGAGAAGGCGATCGCCGGCGGGGAATAGGCCCTTCGGCGGCGCGCAGGTTCCACACTCGGACTTTGATCAGCCGGGGGTCTCTGATGCCTGCTTGTTGTTGATGGCAATCGCCTCCGATGACTATTGAAACGCCCTTGAGTCGGGAGCTTAAGCTAACAAAATGCGATGCGCGATAACAAGTATTGTTATAAGTTCGCATAAGTTCGTATACTCACTCCATGGATCCTTCATTGAACCCATTCGCGCCAGGCTCTGGCGTGCGACCCCCGGAACTCGTTGGACGGGACAGTGAGATTAGGGCATTCGATCTGCTGATCGCTCGGACGCGGTCCAACACAGCTGGGGATCGCGGAATGGTCCTCTCGGGCCTGCGAGGGGTGGGTAAGACGGTCCTGTTGAATGTCTTCGCTGAGCACGCCCGGCAGAACGACTGGCTCGTAATCCAGCTCGAGGCCCAGCCAGGGGAAGCCGGTAAGGGTGCGACGCGCGCGAAGCTAGCACGCGAACTTGAAGTTGGTGCTCGGCGGCTTCGGGGCAAGCCCGCTTGGGCCTATCTAAAAGAGTCGATGGCTAGTATTGGCAACATCTCCGCCAGCCTCGGCGCTACAGGCGTTTCGGCCTCCGTGACCACGAATCAGGGCAGGGCCGATTCGGGGAATCTCGACATCGATATTGAAGAGCTGGTCGAAGATGTATCCCTCGCCATGCGCAAGGCCCGGGCTGGATTCGGCCTATTCATTGATGAAATGCAGGATCTGGACGAGGAACTACTGACAGTCCTTCTGTCGGTTCAGCATCTCGCCGGGCAGAGGGGATGGCCCTTCTACATCGTCGGTGCAGGTCTCCCCAACCTTCCAGGCAAGATATCAGAGGCCAGGACTTACGGAGAGAGATTGTTTCTCTACAAGACCATCGGCCAGCTCACCGAAGAAGCGGCCGCAGAAGCCCTCACCCTGCCGATCAGCAGGCTAGGCGCATCGACGGCACCCGAAGCATTGTCGATATTGTTGTCCGCGGCCAACGGATACCCCTACTTCCTCCAAATTTATGGGCGTTCCGCGTGGGACGAGGCGCCGGACAAGGTCATTACCGCCGAGGACGCCCAGGTGGCGGTCCGGTACGGAACAAGCGATCTTGACCATGGTTTTTTTGAGGCTCGATGGCAGCGTGCCACTCCTGCTGAACGGGTATACCTGAGGGCGATGGCTCTTGACGGTGAACAGCCTTCGTCCACGGGCGAAATTGCCGCGAGGCTGGGGAAATCTACGAACAAGCTCGCGGTCATTCGGCAGCGACTCATTACAAAGGGCGTGGTCTATGCGCCCGAATACGGATCGATTCAGTTCACGGTCCCGGGAATGGCTGGCTTCATTGAACGCCAGACGGAAGGCTGAGAGGGTCTCCGCTGCCGGTCCTTCCCTCCGGCCGGTGCCCGGTGCCAGACTGGGGCCATGTTTGAACACAAGGCCCAGCCCGGCTGGGTGGCCGTGGAGGAATACTTGTCCAACGCCGTCGTCCGCCCGAACGCCGCGCTCAAGCATGCGGTGCAGTCCGCCCTCGACGCCGGGATGCCGCCTATCGAGGTGGCGCCCAACGCCGGCAAGCTGCTCAAGATGCTCGTGCAGTTGTCCGGGGCGCGACGCGTGCTGGAAGTCGGCACCTTGGCTGGCTTCAGCGCGATCTGGATGGCCCAGGGGCTGCCCGACGACGGCCGCCTGGTCACGTGCGAATACCTCCCGAAACACGCCGAAATCGCCCGGGCGAACGTGGACATGGCAGGGATCGGCCACAAAGTGGATATCCGGATCGGCCCGGCGTTGGAGACGCTTGCCGCGCTGGCCGAAGATCCCACGCGGGACGGTCCATTCGACTTTGTCTTCATCGATGCCGACAAGGAGAACGATTCCAACTACCTGGACTGGGCCATCCGGCTCGGGCGGCCGGGGACGGTGATCGTGATGGACAACGTCATCTGGGAGGGTGCCATCCTGGATCCTTCCATGGACGAGGTGAACGCTCCGGGCATCGTGGGGGCATTGGAGATGATGGGCAAGGATCCGCGCCTCGACGCAACGGCCATCCAAACGGTTGGATCCAAGGGATGGGACGGCTTCGCGATAGCCCGCGTGGTGTGACGCTAGGCTGAGCGAATGGAATTTACCCTCCGCCCGGCAACCGTGGACGACGCCGAGCCCCTGACCCGCATGCATGTGGCTGCCTGGCGGGAAAGCTACGGGCACCTCTTGCCCGAGGAGTTCTTCGCCTTCCGTGAGGCCACCATCAACACACGGATCGAGAGGCAGCGGGAAGCCTTGGAGGGCTCATACAAACCGATGCTCGCCCACGACGCCGGCGGTGCCTTGGTGGGCATCGCCTTCGCCCGCGAGGCCCCGGAGGAGGACCGGCCGTGCGAGCTGCAACTGCAGGTGATCTACACCCTGCGTCGCGTGCACGGTTTGGGCGTGGGGCAAGCAATGGTCGACGCCGTGATCGGCAATTCTGCCGCGTTTCTTTGGGTGCTCGAAGACAACCCGCGGGCCCAGGCTTTCTACCGCAAGAACGGCTTCCGGCCTGACGGAACACGCCAGCTCTTGCCGCCCGAATGGCACGAACTGCCGGAGATCCGGATGGTGCGCGCCGCCGTCGGGGGCTGACCGGCGGATGGTGCGCGCCGCCGTCGAGGGCTGACCGCAAGGCTGCGGCGTCAACTAGGGTTGAAGCATGACCGGAAGAGGGCGGCAGTAGTGGCGAAGCGTGGCAAGGGCAGGGGAGCCGGGCAAGCTGCCGGGGTCATCGAGGTGCCCGCGGGCACCAAGCCGAACGGTCCCATGGAGGGCGTCTACTACATCGACACCGGCGACTGCGAGTTGGTTGCCGACCCCGACAATTCCAACGGCTGGCTCCTGAAGATCAACGGTGTCATGAGCTCGCATATCGATGTTGCAGAGCCGCTGTTCCTGGACTTCGAGTACATGCGCTGGATAGCCGCGCTGGTTGAATCCAAATGGCCGCCCGAATCCAAGCCGAAGTTGCGGGCCCTGCATCTCGGCGGCGGAGCATGTTCCCTCGCCCGGTACTTCCACGCCGCCTACCCGGACGCGCGCCAAGTGGTGGTGGAACTCGACGGCAAGCTGGCCGACTACGTGCGCGGTTGGTTCGACCTCCCGAAGGCCCCGCTGCTTCGAATCCGGGTGGGCGAAGCCAGGGAAGTCACGGAAAGCCTCACGCCTGACACCCGGGACCTCATCATCCGGGACGTCTTTGCCGGCGCCCTCACCCCGAGGGCACTCACCACCCGCGAATTCAACGACCACGCGTCGAGGGTGCTGGCGCCCGGCGGGCTCTACGTGGTGAATTCCGGAGATGCGCCCGACCTCAAAAACGCCCGCGAGGACGCCGCCACCATCGCAGACACCTTCGCGCACACCATGATCATCGCCGATCCCGCGATGCTCAAGGGCCGGCGGTACGGGAACATGATCATGGCCGGCAGCCACGAGCCTTTCGGCGACGATCCGCAACTGGCCCGGAAGCTCCTCGGCGGGGCGGTTCCCGCACATATCTGGAACGACGCGAAAGTCCGGGCATTCGCCGTCGGCGCCCAGATCCGGCACGACCCGCGGCCAGCCGCCTGACCGTCGCTCACCGAAGGGCTCATATGTGAGCGAGCGTCCGCCGGTTTGGGCTCAGATGTGAGCGAGCGTCGGCCGGGGAAGGCTTATATGTGAGCGAGCGTCGGCCGGGGAGGGACTTTAGCGGCGGGCCAGAAGCAGCTCGCGGTGGGCGGCCGTCTCCTCTTGGAGGGCGTGCACGACGGCGGCGACGGCGGGGCGACGCATCGAGTCGGGCCGCAGGACCATCCAGTAGGGGAGCAGCTCGGCGAAATGCGCGGGCAGCAGCCGCACCAGGTCCGGGTGCCGGTCCGCCATGAAGCACGGCAGGAAGCCGATGCCGGCCCCGGCACGCGTGGCCTCCACGTGGACGAAGACGTTGGTGGAGCTCAAGCCGTCGCGCATGGACGGGACCAGCCGGCGGGGCGCATCGAGATCGTCCACTTGCAGCATGGAGTCCACGAAATAGACCAGCTGATGCCGCGTCAGCTCCTCCACGGTTCCGGGTACGCCGTGAAAAGCCAAGTACTCGCGCGAGGCATACATTCCCAGCATGTACTCACCCAGCAGTAAGGCCTCGGCCCGGTGCACCTGCGGTTCGCCCACCACCACTTCCACGTCCAGGCCGGAACGCTGCTGGAGCGCCCGGCGGGTCACGGTGATGATCTCCACGGTGAGGCCGGGATGCGATCGGCGCAATCGCGCCACAGCGGGTGCCGCGATGTAGGCGCTGAAACCGTCAGTTGCGGTCATGCGCACGACGCCGGCAATGGGGTCCGGCGCGCGGTCCTCCGGTCCCAGCGTGCCCACCGCCGCTTCGATCCGCTCTGCAACGCCCACGGCCTCGGCTCCGAGCTCGGTGACTTCCCAGCCGCCGGCCGCCCGCGCAAGGACCCGGCCGCCGAGCGCCTTTTCGAGCGCGGCGATCCTGCGGGAAACGGTGGTGTGGTTCAGTCCCAAGGCTTGGGCCGCCGTCGTGAACTTACCTGAGCGCGATACTGCGAGCAGGACGAGGAGGTCATCGGGATTCGGATTCATATCTGCAATTCTGCACACACTTGGTGCCATTTTGGCCATTGAAGCAGCACTGATGTGCGGCAATACTCATTGGAGCATTTCGTGTTGTGGATCACAACGCGTGTCAGTGTGGACACTAAGGAGATGGACATGAGCGTAGGACAACGCTCCGCAGCAGGGGCCGCCACCGGCAAAGGCGCAGGCCTCAAGAAGATCGTCGCCGCCTCGATGGTGGGCACCGTGGTGGAATGGTACGAATTCTTCCTCTACGCCACTGCCGCAACGCTGGTTTTCGGCAAGTACTTCTTCCCGCCCACGGGCAACGACCTCGACGGCATCATCCAGGCGTTCCTGACCTACGCGGTGGGCTTCGTGGCCCGGCCCCTGGGCGGCATCGTCTTCGGCCAGATCGGCGACAAGCTCGGCCGCAAACCCACGCTGCAGCTCACCATCGTGATTGTCGGCGTGTCCACCTTCCTCATGGGCTGCCTCCCCGGCTTCGCCGACCTCGGTTACTGGGCGCCGGCCATGCTCGTGGCACTCCGCTTCATCCAAGGCTTCGCGCTGGGCGGCGAATGGGGCGGCGCGGTGCTGCTGGTGGCAGAACACAGCCCCAAGGAGTCCCGCGGATTCTGGTCAAGCTGGCCGCAGGCCGCGGTTCCCGTCGGGAACCTCCTCGCCACGCTGGTCCTGTTCATCATGTCCACCACCCTGAGCAGCGCAGCCTTCCTCGGCTGGGGATGGCGCGTGGCCTTCTGGCTCTCCGCAGTGATCGTCTTCGTGGGCTACTACATCCGCACCCACGTGACCGAGGCCCCGATCTTCCTCGAAGCGAAGGCCCAGGTGGAGAAGGAACAAGCCATCAGCTACGGCGTCGGCGAAGTCATCCGCAAGTACCCCAAGGGCATCCTGCAGGCCATGGGACTGAGGCTCGCCGAGAACATCATGTATTACCTCGTGGTGAGCTTCTCCATCGTGTACCTCAAGAGCGTGGACAAGTACGACACCTCGTCCTTGCTGCTCGCCCTCCTGATCGCGCACGTTGTCCACTTCGTGGTCATCCCGCAGATCGGCCGGTTGGCAGACGCCTGGGGCCGCAAGCCGGTTTACCTGATCGGTGCCATCAGCGGTGCCACCTGGCCGTTCTTCGCCTTCCCCATGTTCGACACCAAGAATCCCGCGGTGATCGTTGCCGCCGTGACCATCGGCCTCTGCCTGCACGCCTTCATGTACGCAGGGCAGCCGGCCATCATGACCGAGCTCTTCCCCACCCGCATGCGCTACTCAGGAGTCTCCCTTGGCTCGCAGGTCACCTCGATCTTCGCCGGTTCGCTGGCCCCGCTGCTGGCGACCCAATGGCTCAAGGACACCGGATCCTGGATGCCCACGGCAATCTACCTGGTGATCTCCTGCGCGATTACCGCCGTCGTCGTCTTGACGCTCAAAGAGACCCGCGGTGTGGCGCTGGAAGACGTTGACAATGCCGATGCCGTTCGTCACGGCCTCCCCATGGGTGCCCGCGCATGAGCCTCGAGGGCCGCAAGGCCCTGGTGACCGGCGGGGCGGGGGGCATCGGAGCGGCATGTGCCACGGCCCTCGCCGCGCGCGGCGCGAAGATTGTAGTGGCCGACGTCGATGCCGCCGGAGCCGCGGCCCTCGCCGACAAGCTGGGCGGCACTGCCTGGGGCGTCGACTTGCTCGACACGGAGGCGCTCGCCGGACTCAGCCTGGATTGCGACATCCTCGTGAACAATGCCGGGATCCAGAAGGTCGCTCCCATCGAGGAGTTCGAACCGGCGGACTTCCGCCGCATCCTGACCCTCATGCTCGAGGCCCCTTTCCTGCTTATCCGGGCCGCACTCCCGCACATGTACGCCAACGGATTCGGCCGGATCATCAACATCTCCTCGGTCCACGGGCTGCGGGCCTCGGCGTTCAAGAGCGCCTATGTCTCGGCCAAGCACGGGCTCGAGGGGCTGAGCAAAGTGACGGCCCTCGAGGGCGGCCAGCACGGCGTCACCTCCAACTGCATCAATCCGGGATACGTGCGTACGCCCCTCGTCGAAAGGCAGATCGCGGACCAGGCACTGCTGCACGGCATCCCCGAATCGGAAGTCCTGGCGAAGGTCATGCTGACGGAGTCCGCCGTGAAGCGCCTCGTGGAGCCCGAGGAAGTCGCGTCGCTGGCAGCGTGGATAGCGTCCGACGACGCCGGCATGGTCACCGGGGCAAGCTACACGATGGACGGAGGCTGGTCCGCCCGCTAACCCGCCCCTCGATGTCGTAGGCTGGTGCGCACGAGGGGAGCGAATATGGGTCTCGATCCGGCCAGCCTGAAGATAGCCCTGGGCATTGTCGCGTCTACGCTCTGCCTGCTGTTTTTCGGATCGTTCCGCCGGACCCGCTCCGCGTACAGCGGCTGGTGGTGCCTCGCCCTCGTTTTCCTGCTCTCGGGGAACATGGCGTACCTGCTCGCCGGGACTCCCCAGCAAATCTGGGCGGGGCCACTCGGCAACGCTTTGCTGGTGGCCGGGGCGTTCAGCGTGTGGGTCGGCTCGCGTTCCCTTCGCTTGCTTCCAACGCCGCGATGGCAGCTTCTCGCCGGACCCGTTGCCACGGCGGTGGCCGCCTCGCTGGAGAACCCGGCCACCAACGCATGGTCCGGCGGTCTGGTGTATTTGGCCATGATGTCCTTGGGCATGGGTCTGGCAACGGTTGAACTCTGGCGGTTGAAGCCCAGCGTTTCACAGGCCCACCGCTCCTTGGCGCTCGCCGCAGGAGTACTGGCGTCCTTCTTCCTCTGCCGTGGAATCGCCTATGTCCTGGAAGGTCCCGACGGCCCGGACTTCGGCACATATCTCAGCTCGGCAACCACCAGTGTGGTCACTATCGTGCTTCTGGTCACCGTGTCCTTCAGCATGACTGCGCTGAGCAACGAGCAGCTCATCAACGGGCTCAACGAACGCGCCACCCGGGACGGCCTGACGGGGCTCCTCAACCGCACCGCCTTCATGGAGCTGGCCACCCAGGAAATCAACAGGCTGCACTCTGCAGGGTCGATCTCCACCCTGATCCTCGCCGACCTCGATCATTTCAAGGCCCTCAATGACACCCATGGCCACGCCGCGGGCGACACTGCCATCCAGGCCTTCGCCACCGCGTGCCAGGCTTCGGTCCGCCACACAGACCTCGTCGGAAGGTATGGCGGAGAGGAATTCACCATTCTGCTTCCAGGGGCCGACCTGGAGAGCGCGGAAATCATTGCCAACGAAATCAGCCGCCGTCTGGCCGCGGCAGAACCACCGGACGGCGTCACCTTCCCGACGGTTAGCTATGGCATTGCTCCCAGCACCCTCGCCAACGCCGAGGTGGACCATATGATCGTGGCCGCCGACAAAGCGCTCTACCAGGCCAAGTCCCTCGGACGGAACCGCGCGGTCTGCGCAACTTCCTGACGGCGCACCGCACCGCCGTCGTGCGCTGACTAACGTCGCGCTGAGCCGATCCTGCACCGCTGGGATCGGTCCGCTAAACCAATCTGCTTAAACGCTTGATCAAAAGTGTGACCTCGGTTACGCTTGCAGTGATCAAACGCTTTAGCAGAAATGGACATCAACGCCGATGACTTACTCAGTCTTCTTCCAACCCACCGATGGATGGGTCGGAGACGTGATCCCGTTCCAGAAAGACGGGGAGTTTTGGCTTTTCTATCTGCACGAGGTGCGGAACGACCCGAAGCCGGGAACGTCCTGGAATCTCGTGACCACCAAGGACCTCACCCGATTCGAGGACCATGGAGTGTCGCTGCACCATGGCGGAGAGGGCGAGGCGGACTTCAACGCCTACACGGGCAGTGTTGTGTGCGACGAGTCCGGGATGCACCACCTGTTCTATACCGGACAGAATCCCCGGCACCTCGGCTCCGACGGTGCCCCCCTGCAACTCGTCATGCACGCCACGAGCACGGACGGAATGCTGACGTGGATCAAGCATCCGGAACTGACGTTCGGCGCCCCGGCCGGCTATGAATCCGGCGACTGGCGCGATCCCTTCGTTTTCAAGGACGAGGCCAGCGGCCTGTGGCGGATGCTGCTGGCCGCGCGGCACGCGGACGGCCCGGACCGCCGTCGCGGGCTGATCGCCCAATGCGTTTCCCCGGACCTGATGGATTGGGAGCATACCGAGCCGTTCTGGGATCCCCGCCGGTACATCACGCACGAATGCCCGGACGTTTTCGCCTGGGGCGACTGGTGGTACCTGGTCTATTCGGAATTCTCCGAGTCCTTCACCACCCGCTACCGCATGGCGAAAAGTCCCGATGGGCCTTGGACCGTGCCGCCGCGGGACAGCGTTGACGGCCGCGCCTTCTATGCCTCGAAGACGGCCGAGCGGGACGGTCGCCGGTTCTTCTTCGGCTGGGTCGCCGGCAAGGAGGGCAACCACGACGACGGCGCCTGGCAGTGGGCGGGCACGATGTCCGTCCTCGAGGCCCGCCAGAACGACGACGGCACCCTCGCTTTTTCCCTCGCCGACGAACTCGTCGAGAGCTTCTGGGACGACATCCCGGTATCCCTGGGGGATGACTTTCCGCTGGTACTGCATGCTCCAGACGGGTACACCGCCATGGTGTCCGATGAGGTCCTCCCTCGCCAGTTCTACGCCCGGGCGGTTTTGCAGATCGAAGCCGATACCAGCGAATGCGGCCTGCTGCTCCGCTCAAGCGCGGACGGAGACGAGTCCTACATCATCCGCCTGGAACCGAAGCGCGGCCGCATGGTGTTCGACCGATGGCCCCGCGAAATCAGCGGCGACGCGCAATGGCACGTCTCGGGGGATGTCCCCTTCGAGATCGAGCTGGAACGCCCCTGCGAGCTGGCCTCCGGAGAGCACACCCTCGAACTTGTCGTCGACGGGGACCTCTGCGTCGCCGTCGTCGACCGGCAGGTCGCCCTCAGTACCCGGATCTACGGGCTACCGGACGGCCGCATCGGCGTATTCGCCGGTGAAGGCACCGCAACTCTCACCGATCTTGAGATACGTAAGCGCACAGACAACTAAATACCCAGCGCCAGACCTCCGTTCAAATCAAAGGAGATTTTCCCCCATGAAGAAACTCTTAAGAACGGCCGCCGTAGCAGCGGCCGCAGCCCTCGCCCTCTCCGCTTGCGGCGGTGGAGGCGCCGGCAGCGCCTCCAACGTCAACCCCACCGGGGACATCAAACCGCGGCAAATCTCGTGGCTGCTGTCCCGGCCGGCAGACGGTGCAGTCATCAACGTCATGAAAAAGGTGGCCGACGAGTACGCCCAGACCCATCCCGGCTTTTCCCTCAACCTGATCACCACCCCTGACCGACCCTCCTACATCCAGAAGTACGAAACCCTCGCTGCCGCGAACAAGCTCCCGGAGCTGTTCGACACGGACGCCACGCCCTTCGCCCAGCAACTCGCCAAGCAGGGCAAGATGGTGGATGCCGAGAAGCTGCTCAAGGACCTCGGTGTCTACGACAGCTACCGGACGAACGCACTGAATTACCAACGCTTCGACGACGGATCCCTCTACATGGTCCCGTTCCAGTTCGAGCTCGAGTACTTTTGGTACAACAAGGCTCTCTTCCAGCAGGCTGGAGTATCAGTGCCGAAGTCACTCGACGACATCCCCGCGATGTGCACGGCCCTGCGCAAGGCCGGGATCACGCCCCTTGCCCTTGACGGCCAGGACCAGTGGCCCCTTGAGCGCTACGTCTCCTACCAGCCCTTCCGCGACGCCGGACCCGACTTCGTGCAGAAGCTCAAGAAGGGTGACGCGAAGTTCAGCGACGCCACCGGCCAGAAGACAGTCAACTGGATAAGCCAGCTCGGAGGGGCCGGTTGCTTCCAGGACGGCTTCTCCTCGCAGGGTTACTCCGACGCCCAGAATCTCTTCACCTCCGGCAAGGCCGCCATGTACAACATCGGTACCTGGGAACTGCCCAGCCTCGCGACCGACAAGCTGAACCCGGCGGTGCGTAACGACGTCGACTACTTCACGCTTCCGGCCACGCCGAGTTCCGCGACGGCCGCCAACGAGTACGTGGCAACCTCAGGTATCGGCATGGCGGTCAACTCGAAGACCTTCGACCCGCTCGTGAGCGACTTCCTGAAGTTCGCCCTCGCCAAGTACCCCTCGGAATACGCGGCCACGGGCGCCCTCTCGCCGACGACGAATGTCCAAACGACGATTCCAGCCAACGCCACGCCGCTGTACAAGAAGGCGATCGACCAGGCGAAGGATCTCGGATCGAAGCTCGCGATGCCTTGGGACACGCAGCTTGATCCGACCACCAACAGCAGGCTGCAGCAAGAGCTCGTGCTCTTGGCCCAGGGCAACGTCAAGCCTGCGGAGTTCACCAGCACGATGGATAGCACCATCGCACAGAACGCTCCCAAGTTCTTCAAATAACACGCAGCGGTGGGGGGCCCAGGCCCCCCACCCGAAAGGCCCTCCCATGCTTCCCAATCGATCACGACTCTCGGTCTTGGTCTTCCTGCTCCCGCCGCTGCTTCTCTACGGCGTTGCAGTGCTGTTCCCGATCCTGCAATCGCTATTCCTCAGCTTCTTCTCCTGGAACGGCATCAGTGACATGGAGTTCGTGGGCTTCGCGAACTACGTGCACATGCTCACCGGTGACGGCGTGTTTTGGCGTTCCTTCTTCAACGCCCTCGGCTACCTCGCCATCTGCCTCGTCCTCCAATTGGGCGGCGCGTTGTTCGTCGCCAGCCTCCTGACCTCGCTGCGAAGAGGCCGCGAGCTCGTCAAAACCCTGTATCTCCTGCCTGCGGTGATCTCGACGGTGGCCATCGCCTTCCTTTTCGTACGGATCTACTCGATCGATCCGGTGGGTCTCCTCAACCAAGTCCTCGGCTGGATCGGCCTCGGCAGCCTCGAGCGCCCTTGGCTTTCCGACGTCAATACTGTCCTCGCGGCAGTTTCGGCACCCGAAGGCTGGCGGTTCACGGGACTCTACATGCTCATCATCTACGCGGCGCTGCTCGCCGTCCCGCAGGAACTTGAAGAAGCGGCACGCCTGGACGGCGCCAACAGATGGCAGCTGTTCACCAAGATCAGGTTCCCCCACATCAGGCCGGTGTGGATCACCACCACCATCATGGCCACAACCTACGGCCTGCGCGGATTCGATATCCCGTACCTCATGACCAACGGCGGTCCCGGCCAGTCCTCCGAGCTCCTGACGACGTACATGTACAAAACCGCATTCACCAGCACCGACTTCGGCTACGCCAGCACCATCTCGGTCTTCATCGTGGTGGAGTGCCTCGTCGCGGTCGGATTCATCTTGCTCATGCTCAAACGAAAGGCTGACGCATGACCGCGCAAACAGCCCCGGTTAACCGGCCGATCCCTGCTCCACCAAACAACCCGGCCCCGCCAAGCCCGCCGGCGCCCCGACGTCGGCGGCGTAAACCAAACGTCTTCCGAAGCTTGTCGAGGGTGCTGATCGTCCTCATCGTCGTGGTGCAGGTCTACCCCCTCGCCTGGCTGTTCCTCACGAGCCTGCGCAATGAGCACGACTTCGCGACCGGTGATCCTTTTGCGCTGCCGAGCTCGATCAGCTTCGACAACTACGTCCGTGCGTTCCAGACCGGCAACCTCGGCCAGAACATCCTGAACAGTTTCATCGTCACGATGGGCGCTAACCTCCTGATCGTCCTTCTCGGGATGATGGCAGCCTATGCCTTGCAGGTCCTCGGATTCCGGTTCAGCAAATTCGTCCGGGGCCTCTTCCTGATCGGCATCATCGTGCCGGTGCAGATCGCGCTTGTGCCGCTGTTCATCGACTACTCGTCCGTGAACCTGCTGGACACCTACCAATCGATGATCATCCCCCTGGCGGGGTTCGCCCTTCCCATGTCGATCTACCTCTTTTCGTCGTTCTTTGAGTACATTCCCCGCGAGACCTACGAGGCAGCCTCGTTGGACGGCGCCGGCCCGTACCGGATCTTCGGGCTGATCACCCTTCCGCTCTCGACCAACACGGTAGTGACGGTGGTCCTGGTGAACAGCATCTTCATCTGGAACGACTTCATCTTCGCGAACACGTTCGTGCTTTCCGAAGGGCTCAAGACCATCCCACTGGGGCTGCAGAACTACATCGGAGCAATGGGCAAGGTCGACTGGACCGCGACATTCGCCGCTGTCTGCATCACCATCACTCCTTTGCTGCTCGTGTTCCTCGTCCTCAACAAGGCGATGATCCAGGGCCTCGAGAGCGGGGCGACGAAGGGGTGAGAAAGCCGCCACTGGATAGACTGTGGGAGGAGGGCCAATGACGTCTGAAAAAAGCTTGAAAGAACCCGAGGTGAACCCCTCGCATCCATCGACTCCGAGGGCGAGTCATCCGGTGACGATGCGGGAAGTAGCGGAAGGGGCTGGAGTCTCCGTTGCCACGGTTTCCCTCGTTATCAACAACAAGAAAGACGCCAGGATCGGCGCCGCGACCCGCAAACGCGTCCTGGACACCATCCGCGAACTGGGGTACCGCCCGAACGCCCTCGCGAAGAACCTCGTGAGCGGCAGTTCACGGTTCATCGGACTCGTCGCTGACGCGATCGCCACAACCCCCTTCGCTGGGCAAATCATCCACGGCGCCCAGGACGAAGCGTGGAAACACGGATTCGTGCTGTTGGTCGCCAACACGGAGGGCGACGAGCCCGTGGAAAAAGACGCCATCTCGATGATGCTCGAGCACAAGGTTCGCGGCATCCTGTACTCCACCTGGTTCCACCGCCCAACCAAGATCCCCGCTGCGTTGAGAGAGACTGACTTCGTGCTGGTGAACTGCTTCTCCCCGGACTCCGACGCCCTGGCGGTGGTCCCGGACGAAGTCCACGGCGGACGGGAAGCCACTGAAATCCTTGTGCGCAAGGGGCACCGACGGATCGCCTTCATCAACGCCACGATTCCTGCTCCGGCGAAGGACGGACGCCTCCAGGGCTACCGGGAAGCGCTCGAATCTGCTGGAATCGCCTTCGATCCGCACCTCGTGTTCGACGCGTATCCTGACCAGGAGGGCGGCTACGGAGCAGTCGAGGAGCTCCTCAAACGCGATGTCACGGCAGTCTTCTGCTACAACGACCGTATGGCCATGGGCCTCTACGACGGGCTGAAGCAACGGGGGCTGTCCATTCCCGAGGACATGGCCGTGGTGGGGTTCGACAACCAGGAAGTCATCGCGGCGCACATGCGGCCGCCGCTGTCCACCGTCGCGCTGCCGCACTACGAGCTTGGCGCCGCGGGCGTGCGCTTGCTGCTCGGCGTTGACGAACCGGCGGGCAGCCCTGTGGTAAAGCTTGAATGCCCGCCAGTGGAACGCGACTCGGTTGGACCGAATACCCTTACGGCTCCCCGGGTGCCTTAGGCTCAGCCTCGTCCACCGCCGAGTGCTCAATGTAGGATTCCACCGCCGACTCCGGAACGCGGTATGACCGCCCGAACCGCACGGCGTGGATGGCGTGCGAGTTCACGAGGCGGTAGACGGTCATTCTGGATACCCGCAGGGCCTCGGCAACCTCGGCGATCGTCATGAACCGGTTGGCTGGAACGCCGGCGGCGGACATATTCACCAGGGCCTCCTCAATTGGCGGTAGTCGTAGTAGACCAGGGTGCCGCCCCTCGGCACGACGGTTCTCAAGCCAATCGATGGGCCTTTGATGACGGCCACCACCCCTTCCTGGGACCCGTTGAAGGGGTCGTCGCCAGCTACGTAGTCGCCCACCTTGAAAGGGGAAGCAGTGCTTTTGGCCTGCGTGGCTGCCCTGGTAAATATCTGGCAAAGTCGCGAAGCCAGCGCATGGCGGCGCTGCTTGCGCATCCGAGCAGCGTGCCTTGAGTAAGGATCGAACATCGGAATCACTCCTTTGCAAGTCGCGATCTTCCAACGGTAGGCGTGGACCACACGCAACACATGAGTGACTTGCACCCGTTATGGCCCACGGGCCACTCACGTCACTTGGACCACTACTCGGACAAGGACCCCAGGGCGAGCAAGTGGTGATCCGAGTAGTCCGGTCAAAAGACGAGTAGGGGTTACGCATGCCAGGCCGGGCGAACAGTCCATACGCTCAAGGCAAATGTTCCGTCAGGTCTGGGAGGGGGGAACAATGCGACGAGCGGCAAAAGCAGGAATTGTCGTTGCAGGTGTGGTGGCGGTCGGGCTGGCAGGGGCGATCACCCTCAACGCGACGCAGACATCATCTACCTCGATTGCCGGCGCCCCGCCGTCAGCCACCGTCAGTGCGGCAGCTTCTGCGCCCGGTCCCGCCAAGACGCCAGCCACGACGCCGAGTGCCACCGCTTCAGCGTCAGCCGCCGGCGCCTCTGCCAGCGCTTCCGCTAGTGCTGCGCCTTCAAGTCAAGCCCCGGTCCCTGCTCCGACGACGAGTGCCAAGCCCGATGCCCCCGAGCCGGCGCCAGCTGCGCCGGCTCCGGCTCCCGCGGTTCCCGCTCCTGTGCAGCAGGGCCTCGACGCAGCGGGGATCCAACGCATCAAGGACAGCTGCAGCGCCCGGCTGCAAAGCGATGCCGCCCACTCCTCAATTGTGACCGGAACGGTGGTGCCCCGGCCATTTTCAGTGGTCTCCATCGCGTTCTCCGGGAACCCGGTGCAGTCAACGGCGGCCTCCGGCCTAGCGTCGTACGACATCCTCATGAAGGTCACCCTCAAGCTGGTTGATGGTCCTGCCCAGGACAGCGTGCGGGTTTGCCGGGTCTACGACTCGGACTCGCACGTGGATTGGCTTCCCGCCGGCTGAGTCCGCGGTTGCTCCCCGTCCTGCGGCCCTAAGACTTGGCGCCTGTGAGCGCCAGCGTCCCGCCGAGCCCGATCATCATGACGCCCCCCATGGCACCCAGGGTGGAGATCCGCCGCGGCGAGCGGGCAAACCAGTGGCGTGCCGTGCCCGCTGCGAGGGCCCAGATGCTGTCGGAGATGAGGGCGATCACCAGGAAAACAGCTCCGAGTTCGGCGAGTTGAAGCGGAATGCTGCCGCTCGAATAGTCCACGAACTGCGGCAGCACAGCCACGAAGAACACGATCGATTTCGGGTTGCTCGCACCGACGATGAAACCCTCGCGGATGAGCCGCCACATGGACCGCGCCGGCGCTGGACCAGTCGCCGTCGAACGCCCGCCGCGGTGGCGGATCGCCTGCACCCCGAGGTAGACCAAATACGCTGCGCCCCCGAACTTGATGATGGTGAACAGCACGATCGACTGCGCAAGGATCGCGCCGAGCCCCAGCGCCACGGCAATGATCTGCGGAACCATGCCGAGGGCGTTTCCGAGCACGCTCAGGAGCCCGCCTTTGCGGCCAAGGGCGAGGGAACGCCCAATCACGAACAGGACGCTGGGACCGGGGACTGCGATGAGGACCAGTGCGGCCAGCGCAAACGCCAGGAGGTTGGTGAACGGAACCATCCCTGATGATAGCGCTGGCCTGCGGTGACGGTCGATGGCTCGTGGCGCGCCGCCGCCGTCGTCGTCCTCCTCAAGGCACTATGGGCGCTCGGCGACCATGGGAATCGAGGCTGTTTCGTCGACGAGGTCGGCGCGCAGGCGCCCGCCGCCGCGGACCCAGAGCTTGTAGGCCAGCACCAGCAGTCCGAGCCACACGGCGCCTACGTACAGCGCCACGCGAGTGTCCTCGAAGACGCCAAGGATCACGATCACCAGGGCCATGAAGGCGATGGTCACCACGGACGCGGCGGGCCACCACGGCGACGCGAATTCCGACGCCGGAAGTCCCTTGCGCTTGATTTCGCGCTTCATGGCGACGTGGGAGGCGAGGATCATGACCCATACCCACACTGTCGCGAAGGTGGCGATGGATGCGATCACGAGGAACACGTCCTCGGGGATGACCGCGTTGAGCACCACGCCCACCAGCAGGATGCCGCCCATGAGGACCACGGTCATCCAAGGAACACCATGCCTTGAGATCCTGCCGAAGCTCTTCGGAGCGTGTCCCTGCTGGGAAAGCCCGAAGAGGATGCGTCCGGCGCCGAAGATGTCGCTATTGATGGCTGACAGTGCCGAGGTGATGACCACGGCATTGAGGATGTGGGGCGCCGCGGGGATGCCGAGGCCACTGAAGATCTGCACAAACGGGCTGCCGTTGTTCCCGATTTCATTCCAGGGGAACAAGCTCATGAGTACCCCGAGCGTCAGGACGTAGAACAGCAGCACACGCACGGGGACGGTGTTGACAGCCTGCGGGATGACCTTCTTGGGGTCTGCGGCTTCGCCTGCGGTGATGCCGATCGTTTCGATCCCGCCAAAGGCAAACATGACGACGGCGAACGAGGCCAGGAGCCCTTCGAAACCGTTGGGGAACAGGCCGCCATGGTCAACGAGGTTCCCCAGCCCCGGTGCCACGCCGCTGTTGCCGGACTGGAAGCCGAACACGATGATCGCAGCCCCGCCCGCAATCATCGCGATGATCGCCACGACCTTGATGAGCGAGAACCAAAACTCGAGCTCGCCGAAGACCTTGACGCTCAGGAGGTTCATGGCTCCGAGGAGGAGGATGATCGCGAGGACCCAGATCCATCGGTCCACCTGCGGGAACCAGAAGCCCATATAGATACTGAATGCCGTCACGTCCGCGATCGCCACGATGGCCATTTCGAAGACGTAGGTCCAGCCGGTGATGAACCCGGCCAGCGGTCCGAGGTAGCGGCTGGCGTACTGGCCGAACGAGCCTGAGACGGGGTGGCGCACGGCCATTTCGCCGAGGGCACGCATCACCATGAAGACGGCGGCGCCCCCGATCATGTATGCGAAGAGAACCGATGGGCCGGCCTTTTGGATCGCGGACGCCGAACCGTAGAAGAGGCCTGTCCCGATGGCCGAACCGAGCGCCATGAAGCGGATGTGGCGGACATTGAGGCCGCGGCTGAGAACGGTTGTTACCGCGCCTTCGACGCCTTCGACGACTTTGGCGGCCGGCGTCCTGACGGCTGTTGGGGCTTGCTGCATACGAATACCTTCTCGTCATTGGGAGGGGTGGACTGTTAACCAGCAGACCATTCCGCAGCATGCTGTGATGGGCCTCACGGGACATCGTTGTCTCGGTTCTCAGACGCTGCGCCGTGGACTGGTTGTTTCATGCACAAATGTCTGGTATTCCAGACACCTTAATGTTCTGATTGGCTTTCCGATCCGCTCGGTGGGGCGCACGCTTAAGTACGGGATCCCGGACACCCGCCTTGCCAGCTTTGTGGCAGAAGGGCGGGCCGGGCATTACCGTGCACTCGAAGAGGAGCCATGACCACACAGCCGTCCACCCAAGGCCGGGCCGCTTCCAAAGTCCCGGCCGCCGAGAACACCCTGCGCATCCTGAAGTTGCTCGCGTCCCGGCGTGGCCCGATGGCAGCGTCCAATATCGCCACGGCGCTGGGCTTGCCCCGTTCCAGCGTCTATCACTTGCTTGGCGTCATGGAGGCCAACGGCTTTGTCCTGCACCTTCATGAGGAGCAGCGCTACGGGCTGGGGATCAGCGCCTTTGAACTCAGTTCGGCATACTCGCGGCAAGAGCCTTTGTCCCGGCTCGGCCGCCCCATGCTCGCCGCCCTCGTGGATGCGATCGGCGAGAGCGCACACTTGGCCGTCCTGCACGGCCGCGATGTGCTCTACATCGTGGAGGAGCGGGCCAAGAACCGCCCGTCCCTCGTGACCGACGTCGGGGTCCGGCTTCCCAGCCACCTCACGGCCAGTGGCCGCGCGATCCTGGCCGCCCTGCCAAAATCGCAGGTCAGGGCCCTGTACCCGAATGCTGCAGCCTTTACGGCCCGGCATGAAATGGAATCGCCCATCATGAAGTACTCGGCCCTGTCCTCGCATTTGGACCAGGTCCGGCAGCGCGGCTACGCCACCGAACACGGCGAAGTCACGCCCGGCTTCGGTTCTGTGGCCGCCGCCGTCACCGACCATCTGGGATGGCCGACGGCGGCAGTCGCCGTGACATTCCTCGAGGACCGGGTGCCGGTGGAGGAGTGGCCCGCACTGGCCGCCCGCATCCAGAAGACAGCGGACGAACTCTCGATCCGCATCCACGGCCGCCCGTCCTAGCCCGCCGCACCCAACCCCGCCCTGCTCACCAACCCGACCCCCAATCCCAACTGACTCGCAGTTGTTGTCGTTTTGGGCCCTCAGAACGACATCTACTGCCGGTTAGTTGAGTCTGGTATTCCGGACAGGACCCTCCATAAAGCCATTCCAAGACCCTTGCGGAGGGGCTCTACTGGATACAGAAGGAACTTCCACCTAGCAACCTCCAGAGACGAAGGAGTCATCATGGCACCCGCTGATTTCACTACCGGAGCCCGTCCGGTCAAGGCCGCGCGCGGCACGGAGCTGACCGCGAAGAGCTGGCAGACCGAAGCGCCGTTGCGCATGTTGATGAACA
>NZ_JARVRI010000038.1:0-37345 GCF_030209785.1 Arthrobacter sp. efr-133-TYG-120 | reverse complement strand
TTCCACGAGCACCAGCTCGCTAGGTCAAGGAGTCAACAAAACCGGGGGCAGTCCCCCCATCATCGTCCTCGGCTCGCTCCCTCTCCTCGGCCAGCACGCCATCATCCTCGCCTGCGCGATCTTCACCCTCATCCATCTCGGACTCGTTCACGCCGCGCGGCAGGTCGTCAGGAACTCAGCTTCAGCGCCGAAAACGGCGGAGGATGCTCCCATCTTGTGATCGGCGGACCGCAGGCCATTAACTCCTCAGACAGCTCTTGCATGACGCCCCACCGGACCGTGGATAGACAACTTCAGACCTCACGGTGCCCAGCTTCATCGAGTGCCGCCAGAACGGTGCCCGGATTCTCGATGAGCCCGAGCATTCCGCTCGCCCGGCGAGCCCACTGCTCTGGATCGCTGCCCTCGTCAAACCTCGCTGCCGAGACGAACCCGTCCTTTAGGTTGATCGGCAATTTGCCAGCCAGTGCCCGGCCAAGGTCTCGACCAAGAGCCGTTCGCTGCGAGGAGGGCGGTCTGAATCTAGTAAGCCTGCCGGTCGCCGGGCCGAGAACGTCAGAAGCACTCTCGAGAGCAGCGCCCACCTCTCGCACCCAGTCATCGTCCCAGGCATCCGGGATTGGAATGGCGACCCGCTGGACGCTTGCGATCGCTTCCCGTCCAAGTGCCAGGGAGAGCCCGCCGGGGTCCTCGTGGTAATTCAGGTAACGGGCGACGTCCACTCCTGGAGGGCACACCTCTTCATGGTCCACATCGCCCACGAAGTTGCTGGGGTCGATGAGCCAGCCGTCCCGCACGCCGACGAACGGCTTTAGATGGACGCGATACATATAGAACTGGCTGCAGTGGTCCGCCTGGTCGCATATCCGCCGCAGCATGTTGTGGACCGCGGCCTCGTACGTGCCGACGTGGAGCGCCTTCGCCCGCTGCCGGGCGGCCCACGCAGCGACCCGCTCGTCGCCGCCCATCATCCTACGAGTCACCGGGGTGAGGCCTGCCGCCGGGTTGGACTCCGTCGTCGGCCAGTCCGGCTGCGTACTTGTGTGGTACCAGGCGAACTGCGCGACCAAGGTGTCGTCGAGCGCAGGGTCGTCGGGATCGACCGTTACCAGGGGCGCGTCCTCGTGCTCGCACGTCAGGCCGCAACCGGGGCACTCCTCTCGGCCCTGCTCCCAGCGGTCGACCCACTCCAGGTCGACGACGAAGCGATGGCCGCAGCCGCCACACAGCATATGGCGCTCGCAGGAGAAGTCGATCAGGCGTTCCATAGCTCCATTCTCCGGGAGCGGCCCCGCTGAGCGGGCCAACGACCTGGGCACACATGCCGAGCGGACGCACTCTTTGGCGGTAGTTGTCTCGGTTGTGGTAGCCGCGGGCGAGGGGGCAGAGTTCAATGGTGCCGGCGATTGCTTATGCCCATTTCTGAAGAGGCTTCGAGCCATCACGCAGATGACCTGTGGCGGCGGCGTGACCTTGCATGACGCTGCTTCCTCCCCCTTGCTGGTCAACTGGCAGCAATGCTACGCGACGGGCCGAGACCGCTCATCGGGCGCGGGCGGTGCGGCTGCGCTCCGGCCCTGTCAACCAAATCCAAAAGCCTTGCAAACCAGTGCAGTAAGGTCCCGTCTCCCGTACGATGAACGCGTCTCGTCACTCTGGTTTATGGGGGAAATTTGAGGGATCCGGAATACCCGCAGGAGCATCTGCCACGCGTCTTCGACACTTCGTTCGATTACAAAACGGACACACCTTCAAGGACCAAACCCGACGCTGACAGCGACAGCCAGTTGCTCCGATGGGACCACCAACTGCTGTGGAGCAAGAAGCTGCCTTTGTCCGAAAAGATTTTCGCCCCGAAGGTGACAACGCGCAGGAGCGAGTACCTCATCTTCACGGATGCCAATACGGATAGGCATTGCTACGGCAGCGATGCCATCACCAGCTCCTACACCACGTGGGTAAAGGAGAAGAACCCGAGGTCGAGGGCCCTGGTCGACTCCATCAACGAGCTGAGCGACGAGCAGAAGCTCCGCTACCTGAGTCCTCGGTACACGATCGGCAGCGCGATGATTTGGCCGGTCAGGAAGATGCACCCTAACACCATCAACAAGGCACGAGGGGCGAACCTACTCATCGCAGACCGCATGGATCTCACCCTCAAATGCATATGGCTCCACTACGCGGGTGAACAATGGAGCCCCCTCGCCGAAGTCATCAAGGACTACAAAGACTTCTTCGAACTCTTCGGCACCTTCAAGGGCTTCGTGGAGTTCTTCCACTTTCAAGACCTCATAGCGCCCGGCTCCGACTACCAGGAAATCGACTACTTCCTGGAGCCGAATGGCTTCACGCGTTCCGGAACACCGGCTACAAAGGACGAGTACGTGGAATACCGGGACAACGTACTGGCGTTCATCGAAAAACGGAGCGAGCGGATGGCCAAGTGGGTCAAGGAAAACCACCGCGAGATTGAGGTTCGCCATACAGACTGACTACCCAGCGGCGTCGCAGGGTCAGCCAGGGTCATAGTCCGCGACGCTGTGGCGGTGTCCGTGCTCAGCGTCAAAGTGCCGGCCCAGGCCATCATCGGGCTGCAGGAAAAGCCGTTGACTGCGAAAATACGGGACCTCCTGGCGAAGATCCCCACTGATTTGAAGATGAGCGACCTCACGGTCGCGGAAGCAGATGCCACACTTGGGGAGGCAACTCGGCGTGGCCGCTCTGGAATGAGTTGCGGCGCACTCCCAAGACACGCTGGGAGTTGGGCTCACCATCGCCAGCAAGATCCTTGCAAGGAAGCCACCGCATCTCATCCCACTCTGGGACAAAGTAATCGGGACAGTCGTGGCAATCGCACCGCGAAGGACCAATGGCTGAACTGGCACAACTTCTATATGGAAGACCCAGTCCTTGCTGGCCGGTTGGCGAGCATTCACCAGCCCTCCGCGGTCCAGACACCCATTTCCGAACTGCGCATCATGGACTCCATCCTGTGGCGCTACGGCGAGGGGCATTACGAGCGGGCGATCGAGCACACCCGGAATCGCCATCTGAAGCCGGTCAGCGACGCCACGACAAGCCTGGTCGAACTTATGCCAACGCTCGTGCGACCAGCCCCTGAACCCTCCCGGACCCTTCCGATAGTGTGCCTGGTCGGAGCCGGCATAGTCGAGTATGCAGCATCGAAGCGCAGGGTTCCGACGACCTAAAGAAGTGTCAGTGCAGATGACTATATGGTCAGCTGCCGTCTTCCATTAAGCGCGGATCCGGCGATCGAGGCGGGCAGGGCGGCTGCACCAGCATATGATTCTCGATGCATCATTCACTTTTTCCTATGGGGGAACTATTCATGAAAAAATCCATCGCATCCATTGCTCTCGCTGCCGTCCTTGTTTTGACGGGGTGTGGCGGAGCAGGCACGACGACTACAGGTGCCGCCGATTCCAAAGCCGCCCAGGAGGCGCCCAAGATTCCTGACCTCACCGGCGGATGGAAGCAAAGCAACCCCAACAGTGAGAAGTCGTACCAGCAAGCCACTATCACCGCCGACAAAATGACAATCGAGTGGGTTACCGATGGTGGTAACACGACCTCGATCTATTGGGTTGGAACGTTTACCGGCCCGACCACGGCCAGCGAACCGTACACGTGGACCTCGAAGAAGGATGTTGACGCAACCAAATCCGCCCTCCTGGCATCCGGTGATGCCACCAAAGAGTTCAAGTACGAAGGTGGCACCATCAGCTACAAGGTCAGCGCGCTTGGAACCACAACAACGGTAAACCTCAAGAAGAACTGACACCGGCACGAGAGAACGCCCCGGCGAGCATCCGCTCGTCGGGGCGCACCGCTTTAAGCCCAGTGCCGGGGCTGGGTGGCCGCGTCCAACTCCGTTCGGATATCCCTTCGAGAACAGCCGTGCTCGGGCTTAGGATGATCCGACCGGCAACCATATGGGGGACACCATGGAAACACCGCAGCAGCCCTGGGGACCGTTATTGCCGTTCCTCCTTGGCACCGGTATCTTCATCGCGGGCATCGTCTGCGGCTTCAACGTACCAGCCGGCACGTACTGCGACGCCGCGTTCTCCCCAGATCAGCATCGGCGCAGATGGAGGACTATCGCCAGGTATTTAACCTCCGAGAGACGGATTACGAGTCGGCGTGCAAGGCATCCGCGGCACACTGGTCGGCGCTCTGGTGGGCAGTGATCGCCCTCGGCGTCGTGGTGTTCTGCCTCGGGTTCGTCGTCCTGGTGAACCGCGACCGCCGGATCGCCGCCATGCGCGCGGCGGCCGTGCGCACGGCCGCCCCTCAGGCCCCGGCGGCCCAGGCGCAGGGGGTTGCAGCCGAACTCGCGCACCTCGCCCAGCTTCGCGATCAGGGAGTCGTGACTCAGGACGAGTTCGAGCAGCAGAAGGCGAAGCTGCTCGGCGGGTGGCGGGCTTGGTTCGAGTAGAAGATCTGCCGGTTGCCCATTTGATTGCAGGGTGCGAGATGTGATCTGGTATCCAGCAGCCTGCGGCCAGCAACCCTTGGCCGCGTAACCGAAAAACAACAATGAAACTGTCTCAAGAGACTTGACGTGCGCACCTGCACGCGGCCCGCCTAACCCAACGTGGCGCATGTAGGGTCAATCCATGGAATCCGCATCGCCGGCCTCAGTGATCGGCCGTTTAGTCGACGAACTGTCGTGGGCAGGCTCAAGCATCAGCCGCCTTAGGAACGGTGGCCGCGGTGACGAGAACGTCCTTACCGCCGAGGTGATGCTGCTTTTGTCGCTGCTTCCCCGGACGGCTTTCCTCGGCGGCGTCCTCGCGGCTGCCCATGGAGCCGGGAAGACCCGGGCCCTGCTGGTACCGGGCTTGGAGCAGCGACGGTGCAGATGTTCCCGGATGAGATCACCATCCCCGGCACCAGTGTCCGGGTGCAGCCTGATGCGACGATCTGGATGGACGACGCCGCGGTGCCCATCGAAGCCAAAGGCACACGGACGGCAGCCCAGTTCCAGAAGACACAACTGGCACGCGAGTACCTTGCATTGATGACCGGTCCACGCGAGCACAAGCTGCTGCTGGTCATCATGGACTCCCCTCCCCCGGTCCGTATTCAGTCTGCCGGACGCGTCGGCCTCCTCGAGGGCGTCGCCACCGGCCTGGAGGAATTGTGCGCCGCGGCAGCTCTCTCGGCGCCCGAAGTCGAGCATCTCATCGAGGCCATTCCCGAGACGGTCTGCTGGATCACGTGGCAGGAGATCCGCACCGTCGTGGCCGACGCCACAGCCACCTACCCCTGCAACGATGTCAGCCTTGCCGGGACCCTCCGGCGTCTGGCGGAGGGCGTGACAGGAGCCGTCGACTGGCATTCAGGGCTCAAATAGGCCATCACACGGGGTGGCAAGAACCTGACCTACCGTGCCAGGACCTCGATCTTCAACAGCCGCCGGCTGACCACAGTCATCCGCCTCCGCAATCACCCCTAGCGGAGGGCGGAGCGCAGTCTTTCTGTGAGGTCTTCAAGGGATTCGCGCCATTCCGGTTCATCGGCGTCGTCCCACAGCTCGGCGAGCTCGGAGTCTTCCCCTGCCACCCGCACAACGGCCTGCAGCGCGAGTTCGACGTCCTCGGGGCCAAGCTCCGCGTCATGGGCGGCCACCCATGACGACACGGTCACCGGCAGACCACCCTGGGACGTTGATGTGACCTCGGCCGCGGCAATGGCGACACTCGCCTCCGGCGCCTCCACATAGTCTCCGTCGGCATTCGTCAGGGCCGAACGGACCACCTCCGACCCCCCGGCTTCGAGCTCGTCCAGCCAATCCATCGCTTCGTCAAGCGTCACCGTAGGACACGACGAACAGGCCGTCGTCATCGACCTCGGACTGGACTGGTGGGAGAACTCACCCGCCATCATCGACATCAGACCGATCCTCTGCCTGAAAGACTCCGTCGCATCCATGCTGCTCGCCGTCTCCTCGCGCGGATACGCCCGCGACTACCTCGATGCCTACTCCATCATCACCAGCCGCCGCTTCACCCACCAACAACTGATTACCCTCTGCCAGCGCCGGGACCCGACCTTGGACCTGCCAACGTTCGCCGCCGCCATCGCCAGGCACCGGGCACTCCCCACCACCGAATTCACCAAATACGGCCTTCAAGCCAGCGAACTCCCCACACTCAGCACCACCCTCCTGGACTTTGCGAAGACAATCCACAAGAGCAGCCACAACGCCGGCACAGCCAACACAGACACAGCCAACCCCACCGGGCCGGAAACCGCGGAACCCGGCCCCGAACTGCTCTAACCAGCCCGGATCAGCTCACGCCCGGTTCTCCGTAAACTCCCACACAATGCTGGATCCACTCGCCGTGGCGAGCGGATTCCTCTCCGTCCAGGGAATGGTGCTCATGCTCGACGCGAGAGTCGAGTTTCGCCACGTTGACCAGCTTCACGCCAAATGCTTCATCGTGTGCAGCCGAGGGATGCTCGGTTCCGCCAACCTCACCGCGGCTGGGCTGGGGAGCTCGGTGAATGCGAACCGTGAGCTTGGTGTCGAGCTGGATCGGGATCAGCTTGAGAAGGCCCGGACGATGGTCAGCGCTTGGCCTTCCCGATCAGTATCGAAGAGCGATCTCGACGACTTGGCCGAACAAGCCAAGAAGCTACCGAAGCCCGCCCCGAGGGTGAGGAAGCAAGACGGAGACTCAGAGCTTCTTGACGTCGAACGGCTCCTTGCCGGTGCTCGGGATCCGGAGCGATCTCTCTGGGTGAAGGTTGAGGACGGTGCCCCGGTCTTGGACCAGTGGCGGCAAGAGTGGAGATTTGCGAACCCCGGTTCAAAACGGGGCGACAGATGGATCGGAGAACCCGCTATCAAGACCGGCGATCTCGTCTTCATCTTCGCGACAAAGACCAAGGACGGCTATGTCGTAGTCGAAGTGACAACGGACCCGGAGCTTCTGCCGGAGGACTGCGTCGAATGGGCTGCGTACCGGGAGGGCGAGGATTCGGAGCGATGGCCCTGGGTCAACCGCACTAGGCCACGCCTCGTTCCTTCGAGTCTCATCGATTTCAAGTACGAAGACCTCCGTGGAGGAAAGAAGCTACCTCGTGGAAGCCGTTTCGGGCTGAGCCCTGAGGAGTTCGTCGCAGGTGTCCGACTACTCGCTCAAATGCCGACGGACTGAGCCAACTCGCCATGAGGCCGATCTGCCCATCGGTATGGCATGGGCACCCTTCGCGTTTCAGGGTTAGGGATATTCGCATTGAGCGTCGCATGCCATCCGTCAAGGTGCGACGGCAGCCTGCAAGGTTCCGTCTCTTACCTCGTCAGCTCGAAGTTTCTAATCCGCCGTCTGATGCCCTTCGCTCGGGAGGCCACGCGCTCAAAGACTGGAAGTATTCGGTCGCCTCAGCCTCTTCGGTGAACTCGAGGAGATTGCCGACTTTGCCTGCTAGGACGTCCCGTACCTCGGCCGGTGTGGCGAAGAAGAACTCCTTCCGGGCGTTCGCCTGATTCACGGCGCGGTCTGCGAAGTGACGGTGTAGATCGGCTTCGAGTGTGACGGCGTCTTCGGAGAAGTAGATGGTGTGGATGTCGAAGCGGAAGGGGACAGAGGCTCCGCTGAGCTCGCTGACACGGTCGGTGGGGTCGAGCCGACGGGTCAGGCCGATCTTGACGACTCCCTTGCCGAACGCTCCTCGGTTGGAGATGACGTAGACGTAGCCTGCGCGGATGTTGGCTGCACGGTAGTCGTTCTCCGCGATCGCCTGGTCGATTTCGGCGAGCCGCCGGACGAGGTCGTCGTTCGTGGTCCCGGCAGCGGACAGGGTCTCGAGCGTCTGCGTGAGCAGCGCGCGTTCCTTGTCGAGCCGGGCACGTTCCTCCGCGAGCTCTTTCTCCACGCGCCGTTCCTCGCGGAGCCGGGCCCGCTCTTCGCGCTCCCGCTCTTTCTCCTCCTGCTTCATCATGAGCCAGTCAGCCGTCAGCTCGATCTCCTCAACGCGGAGACGATGGTACGCATCGCTGATGCGCATCTGCATTATCGCTCCCAATCGGGCGATCGCGACGCGGGAGGCTTCCAGCCGCCGCTTGGCCGTCTGAACGTTTCCGGCCTTCAGCGTGCGGATGCTGTTGTCGGCTTCGGCGTTGTAGGCGCGGAGCATTAGCTTGGCCAGGTCGGCGGACATCTTCCGACCCTTGGCCAGCGAGTTGTCGAAAGTGAACATGTTCGACGTCTCGATCGCGTGGCCGTCGCGGATCAGGGCCGCCGCGCGGGACTCGACGTCTTGGAGGCGTGGCAGGTATGCCGCGGCGTTCTCAAGAGGGTGGTGGTACCGGTAGACGCCGACTTCCTGCAGCACCTTCTGGTCATCGAGCTGAACATCGGCTTCAGACGCCGCGGACGCGTCCTCGAGGAGTCGGCGGAGTCTTGCGTTCTCTGCCTCGAGTGCTTCGACCCTCCCCGTGGATGTCTCACCCCCGGAACCGAGGGCGCCTGCCTGCGTTGTCTCTTGCGCGAGCTCGGCACAGTCTGGATCCCGCATACCGGTGGGCTCGTCGGCCGCTTCATCCTCGCCGTCGGGGATCCAGAGCTGCCAGCCCGCCGGCGGCGCAGGCCAGGAACTCGGCGGCCTCCAACCCGCAGGGGGCGTCCACCCCGGCCGTGCAGGCGGCCACCCGGGGGCCGGGTTGAACCGTAGGCGCTCCGGGCTCATGAACGGCGTACGCCGGCGGGATCCACCGCTGACAGCGCCGAGGGGTTTTTCGACACGGCAGCGCCGAGGTGCTGGAGCGTGGCAGCAGGGACCACACCAGAGAGGTCGAACTCTAGGAACGTCTCCCGGGGTGAGGTCACCGCGACGAGCGGAATGAACGTGCTTCGCCCCGTCGCGGGGTCCTTCGTCTGGGGGCCGACCTGCAGGGAGACCGCACGGATGAGGCCCTGGCGGTCGGACTCGAAGATCTCGTGTAGTGATCTAATCGCGACTTGGTGCAGTGCGGAGGCGTAGCGATTGTTCGTTTCCGTCTTCGACAGCTGGGTCTCGGTGATCTCGTCGCTGGCCTTGACGTACCTATAGGCCTTCACGGTGCGGACCTGGTCCGGTGCTGGCACAGCGACAGTGAGCTTCAACTCAGCCGTATCCGGGTCGAACTTGGCCTCGTGCTGGACGGGGAAGTGCTCGGGATAGAGGGAGTTAGCTAGGACGATCCCGACGTACTCCTCGACCGCGTCGGCTACCCCGTAGCCGAGGGCGGCCTCAAGGTCGTCGATGGCAGCGTTGTGCTCGGCCACCTCCTTCTCGCGCTCCTTGCAGTCCCCCTCATAACGGGAAGTTTCAGCCTTGAGCTGCTCGAGCCTCTTCTTTTCGAAGGCAGCATGTGTCGCTTTGAGCGCAGCCTCCTTTGCCGGGATCGAGTCCCGGTACGCCGTCCACTCCCGCATGGCCTGCTCATGCTCGGCCTCGGCCTCCTGGCGAGCCGCCTCGAGCTTCTTCTTCCGGCCGAAGAGTCCCGTTGGAGGCTCCGGTTCGCGCCGAACCGGACCTGGGGGTACCTCAATGGGTCTAGGAACTGGATTCGGACTTTCCAGTTCGGGATGGGGGAATGGCGGGTGCTGCACTGTCCGCTTCAGCGACTGCAGGTCAACCCAGTCGTCCGACTCCAGGGTGGCAGCAAGGAGTCCGTCGATTTGCGAATACTCGTTGGCTAGGTCCGCGTTCAGCTTTTCGGCCACGGCCTGCTGCGCCTCGACGTGCGCGGCATTGGCCTCCTTCTCGAGCCGCTTGCGCTCGGCCTCAGACGCCCGTTCCGCTGCCGCCGCAGCCCGAACCGCGGCAGCCCGCGCTCTCTCCGCCCTTGCCTGGGCAGCGGCAGAAGCCCGTTGAGCAGCATTCTCCCGCTGCTGAGCCAACCGCTGTTGACGTTGAATTTCTGCAAGAAACCCGCGACTCCGCGCCATTCCAACCACCCTCATACAAATTACGGACCAAAGACCACTTTAGAACGTCAAATTGCGGAACTGATGAAAGGTGATCGCTTCCTCCCTCGGCGTTTCCTGCCAAGGGTGATCGTCAGGTCGCGCCCTCTCGGGCACATTGCCCACCCTACATGCATAGACAGCCGGCTTCCCGCTGAACTCCGGGATTTGTGACGACTTGTGATTAGTGATTGTCCGCTACTCCTGAGGACAAATTCCCGGTTGCCCTGCCCTCCTGTTCGCAATCCGTGGCATCAATTTGTCTCAGACCCCGGCCGGGGCACGACTGGTCTGCAACCGTGCTCCGGCCCGGCGAAGAATCAGGTTACGGAAACAGCAGCCCAGCCCGTGTCCTGGGTCCCGGACGGGACGCGGGCCATGGCTGCCACGTTCAGAAGTACCAAGAACTCCTGGATTGATAGCGCCACGGGCAGACCGGACCAGACGGGATAGCGACCGCACAAAAGGGGACCAGTTCGGTGGTGCCGGCCGTTCTAGTCCTAGCGGCTCATGCCCTTCTGCAGAAACTTCGTTGACTCCTAGGCTCGTGCTTCCCGGCGAGGACAAAGCTCAGTTAGCTGCCCTTTCGTGGCTAAAGTTCTGCCCAGCGAAGCCGGAAAGGTCGGGGTACACAGTTCTGTGGGAACGATTGAAACTATTTTCCAAGATGGGGAGAATCATTTTCTTAACCTCAGGTGGGATGATGAGTCCCAGCATCCCGAAGGAAGGCCAACGGCTTCCCTGAATATCGATATCCATTTCTTTCATAGCCCTCACCACACTTAGCGGAAGCCAGTTTCCTTTGTAGGGAAAGCCCCACATGGGTGTTGCTGCCGACTGCTCTGGCACGGATGCAGTGATAAATAGCCCCTCTTGGGCCGTCATTCGCGCGTCACGAACGACAGGCTGAACCAAGAACGGCATTTCGTTCGCTGCTGAGTTTTCGAGCGCATTGGAGTAGTCAAATCCAATGGGATCCTCCATCGCTCCCCATGTCCGCTTGGGCAGAAAGGGCACTGTTTCAATGACCGGGACATCACTGACCGCCATGCCGATAAGGACGGCTGGTTCATCAATCAGGCTCTCATCTGAACAGGCGACCCATAACGCTGTCAGCGGGTTATGGGTGACATCGACAAGTCGAGTCGGGATTCCGTGGTGCTGCATAAGGGCCAACATGTGCAGGTCAGAAACGTAACCATACTGCGAGTGTCCTAGGGGCAAAGGCTTGTCGGCCAGCAAAGCGGCGCAGTAGCCGGGGTCCGTGTAGCGCCACGGCATCCACTCCACGTGTACGCGGTGGGAACGTGCGACCGTAAACCTTACCCAGTCGAAGTCACAATGGTACCGACTTTCTGCCCATCTCCGGTGAGCCTTGTAGAAGCTCGACGACTGCCGTGCTCGGCCGGCCGGGAGCGCATCCAACGCAACGGATGCGATGCCCTGCCTCCGTCGGTCAAGGAGTCAATAAGACCGGATGCGGCCCGCCCAAGCTTTCAGCGGTGAGTTCACCTATGGAAGGGGCTCACTCACATCAGACTTACCGGTTGCTCTCAGCTTTGCTGATCAGGCCTTAAATAGCGTCCATTTAGTTGACGGGACTCAGCTTGTTCTGGATCACTTCATGCATTCTAACTATTGAACAATTTCCGGGCAGGTAATATGCTTCCTGCACGCGGGGCCAGGTAGCAGATCTACGTGAACCCGAAGAGACGCGCGAGTTTGGACCGGAGCCGAATATGCCGAGGCATGTGAACAACCAGACGCATCAAACTATCGAGAAGCTCTTAAAAACCGCAAAACGTACCCTCCACAGCGGACTGTTTTGGACCATAGCGGGCGTCGTTGTTGCTGTCGCCACTCTCCTACTTGCAATCAACTGGCACAGCGAGGATGCATCAGCAACAGATGCAAAAAACTCACAAGCTGCCCAAGCAACGGCCATTGGGGTAAGTCAAAACTGGGGACAATCAAATCAAGGCTGCGGACTGGAACAACTGGCATTTTTTGCCCCGGTTCAGAAAGTAACTCCGGAGCGCAGCCCTAATGGCGGCTTCTCCGACCTGCCAGCAGAAGCCCAAATGTGGCACCGCGGCGAACTCGATTTGATTGTCACAACTGGAGGGACCGCTTCCTACACCGTCACTGGAATGAAAGTTACTGATTATAAAGCACTGAGTGATACACCCGCCTGGTATTACCAAAGAGGGTTCGGCGGATGCGGCGGGGGAGGAGATAAATCAGTTCACTTACAACTAGATGGCGACACCGGGATATTGCACCGGCTCTCCCCCAACGGTCGAGTCGATATATCTGCAGGAATTGACAAGAATAGTCTTTTTGATCCGATTTCTGTAACTGCGGATTCGACAGCTTCCTTTAAACTTTATGCTAGAGCGTGCAGGCAGAACAGCGCCTTCTCCATCACCGTTGATTATCAAACCGCAGGCCAGTCACAAATTAGTGAAAAGACAATAGGACCTTTTCAGCTCTACGCATCAAACCTCGACTCCCCTCTCTTTGTTGACGATCCTTCCAGAGGCATCACACAAAGTGATTGGAACAGCACAAACTTATCTTCCGACACGCTCCCGTGCAGCTAATACCGCCCGAGTTATTTGGATAATCCCATGGCAAATAGTCGTAGCAAAAAAAGCCCAAGCCGTGTTGTTGCGCGGGTTTCGTGCGCACTTGTGATGACAATTATCGTGCTTTGTGTTGGATGCTCTGCCCCTAAAGGCCCAAGTGACGGCATTTATCGATTTACAGCGCGGCCACTAAAGCCCCCTCCGAACCGATCATTGACACTCCTCCAGTCCGAGGTAGGAACCTACACTGGAAAGTACCCCAATTCGTTTGCGAATCTCTACTACTCACCAGATAACACCATACTTGAAATCCCAACGGTCAATAGAGAGCTTCCTGAAACAAAAAGCTTGACGCATCTACTATCGGAGTGGGATCCAAGTTCATCACACTATGAGTTTGTAACCGTTGAACGTTCCTTCAAGCAGTTGAACGACCTGCTGGTTCATATTTCTAACGGAGAGTTGAGAGGTGATAGAACAGTTATTGAAATTAGTTTCGATGACGTCGACAATGCGCTCCTGCTTGCTGTTGACGATAAGGCCGGATATAGGGAGTTCGCCGATATTCCGATCGTTAGGTCTCTTTCCCGTGAATATGGATCTGCGCTCCGTTTTGCTTGGTGGAATGTTGTATCTGGGAACTGATCTCTCAAGTGTTTCCCAGCTCTCAGGCCCCTTCGGATGCGGGAGGGACTGCCCGCGGCTTTCGTTGACTAAGGGTCTTAGGCTGATGTGAGCGTCGCGGAGTGCATCGAAGACCCTGAGGCCGAGGAATACCGCCTGACATTGGAGCGGGCTTTGGATGAGCTAGAACCTCCCGCATGCTGCGACTGTATATTGCGAGTTCTGCGCAATCTGGACGCCGTTCGCCACTATCCTGCAGCTAACGTAGGTGCCACTGGCGTCAGTATTTTCCGGCCCCGATACGGGCCAGTCCGACGGCCAGGGTGTGCACATTGTGCACACCCTCTTTATTGGCCTTAAAAGTCCCGCCACAGACTGCACGCCGGGAAATCATTCCCCGAAGGCAAAGTCAGCGGTGCACGTGAAGAGGTCCAGCGCTTTGCGTTGGGTTCCCTCACCGCGTGTCTGCGCTTGTCGCCCCTCAACGACTGAGTCGGGCCGTCACTGTGGCTTAGAAGATCGCGCGCCGGGTGCCGCCATCAACGGATACGGCGGCACCCACGGTCGCCGAGGCCTGGGGTGAACTGAGGTAGACGACTAGGTTGGCGACTTCGTCTGTTGTGGCAGCTCGTCGCAGCAGTGATGTGGGTCGGTGTTCTCTGACGAAATCGTCTGTTTGTTCCTGGGCTGAGAGTTGGGAATCTCCGCCCATCTTCACGACGAATTCGGAAACGCCTTCTGAGAAAGTCGGCCCGGGAAGGACGGAGTTGACGGTGACTCCGGTTCCGGCGGTCAGTTCTGCCAGTCCGCGGGAGATACCCAACTGCATGGTTTTCGTAGCGCCGTAGTGCATCATTTCCGGTGGAATCTGCAGAGCTGATTCGCTTGAGATGAATACGACTCGGCCCCAGCCGTTTTTCATCATTCCAGGGAGGTAGTGGCGGGCAGTCCTTATTCCGGTCAGGACGTTGACCTCGAAGTACCGGATCCATTCGTCGTCATCGATATCGAAGAACGACTTGGGTTCGAAGATGCCAAGGTTGTTGATCAGGATGTCCACGGCGGGAAGCGCGTTGGAGAGTGTGGCCGTTCCCTGTTCGGTACTGAGGTCTACTGCCAGCGGTATCAGTCGTCCTTGCAGGTTGAGGTTGTTCACGGTCTGGGCGGCTTTCTCCACCCGTTCCTGGTTACGACCGGTGATCGTTACGGTGGCCCCCGCTTCGGCGAGGCCCTTTGCGATAGCGAGGCCGATTCCCTGGCTGGAACCTGTAACGAGGGCCTTTTTGCCCTCAAGGTTGATGTTCACGTGTTTTTCGCCTTCTTGTTGATGTGATGGTTCTTCGGGTCTTGTTGCCCGGGTTAAGTGGCCTCACCGCGCAGGAACCTGGTTGCTGCGACGGCGGCAATCAGGGCGGCGCCCGTGAATAATGGTTCAATCCAGAAGGGTGCCCCGATGAGAGCCAGACCAGTGGTCCCGACCTGGAGGGTGATGACCGCAACAATGGTGCCCCAGACGTTAAACGTTCCTGGGAGGAAAGCGGTGGCGCCCAGGAAGACTGCGGCATAGGCCGGAAGCAGCATTGGTGGCCCCACCGTCGGGCTGCCGCTTCCGAGGATTCCTGCCTGGATAACGCCGGCAATGCCCGCCAGGGCGCCCGCGCCGGCAAAAGCGCCGATCGTGAGACGCGGTACTGCGATCCCCGAAAGCCGTGCGGCATCACGGGACCCGCCGATGGCGTATAGAAAACGTCCGGCGGGCGTCTGGGACAGGATGTACCAGACGATTAGTCCAATGGCGGCTGCGACGACCACAGGAAGCGGAATGCCAAGGAGGTTGCCTTGCCCCAGTTCGGTGAGCTCCTTGGGTATGTTCTCGTAGAAGACGTTGCCGAGCGTGTAGGCGCCGATGAGTCCTGTGAGGATGGTGCTCATGCCAATGGTGACGATGAAGGAGTTGATCCCGACTTTGCTGACTAGCAGACCGTTGATGATTCCGACGGCGGTGCAGGCCGCTATCGAGATAATCATGGCAGGAAATGCCGGGATACCCTGCTGTGAAGTCAGGCCCGTCACGAGAATTACTCCGAGACCCAGGTTTGCCGCGACGGAAAGATCCAGCTCACCGACAATGAGCGGCAGAAGCAGTCCGATCGCCAGAATTGTCAGGACTGCCTGAAGGTTCAGCACTGTTTTGAGATTATCGACCGTTGCAAAAGTATCCGGGCGCGCAGCGGAGAAAACGACGATCAACAGCACCAGGAGCAGCGGCAGCGCGACCCGGGCGAAGAACAACGGCAGGGCTTCGTTGGGTCGCCTGTCCATCAAGCGCTTCCTGGCTTTCCCAGGCTGGCTGGCTGCCGGTGGGGTCGGGTCTAGGGTCGAAGTCATGATGTTGTTTCCTTAGTTCTTTCGCCGTCGAAGTACATCGATTGGGTGACCTTGCCGGCGGTCAGGTCTGCGGTTGATTCGTCGGCAACGATGCGTCCGTGCCGGAGAATGAGGATCCGATGGCTGAGGGCAATCATCTGTTCGATCTCAGAGGAGATCAGAACGACCGCGGCTCCCCGCTCCGCCGCCTTGTTGATGAGGTCGAATATTTCCGCCCGCGCGCCGATATCGACTCCTTGGACAGGCTCGTCAAAGATGACAATGTCCGGATCGGTTTCCAGCCATTTGGCGATGACGACTTTCTGCTGGTTTCCCCCGGAAAGCACCTTGAACAGTCTTCCGGACGAGGCCGGCCTGACGTCGTATTCGCCGATCTTCTGCGATACCCATGTCCGTTCCGAGGACTTTGACAGGTTCAGGCCGCGCCAGAACCGGCCGATTGAGGTCATGGTGAGGTTCTGTCCGACGCTCATGTCCAGCACCCCGCCGTCCCGGCGACGGTTTTCGGGGATGAGCGCGATCTTGCGCGCCACGGCATCCCGGGGCGTCCTGAACCGGCATTCTTTCCCGTTGACGCTGATCGTGCCGCTAACGGGTTCCTGCGCACCGAAGAGTATCCGGGCGAGTTCGCTCCTGCCTGATCCCAGCATTCCTGCGACCCCGATGATTTCCCCTGCCCCGATCTTGAAGGAGACGTCCCTGAGCCGTTTTCCGGAGATTCCGCGGACATCCAAAAGCTCTCGTCCTGTGGCGCCCGGTCCGCGCGCCTGAGGGACCGCCTCGACGTCCCGTCCGACGATCAGCCGGACGAGCCTGTCGCGGTCGGTGTCGGCTATCTCGACAGTTTCGACGTTCCGGCCATCGCGCAGGATCGTTGCCCTGTCGGCAAAGGCGGCCAACTCTTCGAGCTTGTGGGTGACGTAGAGGACCGCCACTCCCCTGTCGACGACTCGGCGGACTGCTTTGAAGAGCAGCGCAGCTTCCGAGTCGGGCAAGGCTGCTGTCGGTTCGTCCAGGACAAGGATTTTTGCTCCTTCGCCGGCTGAGCTCAGCGCCCTCGCGATTGCAACGATGGTCTGCTGGGCTATCGGCAACCGGCCGACGGGTGTGTCGGGGTCAAGATCGGGGTGGCCGAGGAGTGCCAGTTCCGCGATGGTGTTTGCCCTCATCTTGGACCATCGGATCTTTGAGAAGAGGCCGACGCTGTATCGCTTTGAGGCTTCGAAGTTCTCGGTGATGGACAGGTTCGGAATGAGGCCCAGGTCCTGGTGGACGAACACCAACCCCATGGCTGCGGCCCGGGCGGGCTCGAAGGGCAGGGTGATGGGTGTGCCGTCCAGAGTTATTTCCGCGCCGTCGTCCGGATGATGAAAACCCGCAAGACATTTAATGAGCGTGGACTTTCCGCAGCCGTTTTGGCCAAGGAGTGCGTGTACTTCCCCCGCGCGGAGTTCAAGGTCCACGGCGTCGAGAGCCTTTTGACCCACGAAGGTCTTTGACAGGCCCCGCACCGTCAGGACGGTGCGGGGCGAATCGGCGGTCTTCATGTCAGCTGACCTTCCACAGTCCCTTGTAGAGGGCTACTGCGTCGAAGTCTCCGTCCCAGCCGCCGGTGGCGGGGCCGTTTTCTGCGGTGACGAGTTTGCCGGTGATGCCCTGGTCCTGGGGCTTCTGGCCGCTGAAGATCCTGTTCAGGTTGTCCACCTGGCCGTAGCCTGCACGGCCAAAGGCAAATCCGATGGATGCCGCCTGGAACCCGCCCTTGCGGATCATCTCCGTGTTGGCGACGTCCGCGTCAACGGATATCCCGAAAGCCTTCTTGGAATCAGCCAGACCGGCCTGCTGCAGACCCTGGGAGAAGAACAGCATGGCCGCGTCGTACCCTGCGAACAAGACGTTGTAATTGGGGTTGCTGCGCGCCAACTGCGCCACCCGGCCGGGGGCCACGGTGCTGATTTCACCTGCCAGGAAGGAACTTTCCGCAACCTGCTCGCAACCCGCTCCTGCAGCCTTGCAGTCATCGATGAACTGTTTGAGTCCGCTCACACGCGCCTTGACGGTGTCGAATTCCGGGTCCGTCAGGACAATGAATTTGGGTGCAGAGCTGAAGCGCTTGCGGGCTTCGAGGAACGCGAACTCGCCGAGCAGATACCCTGCCTTGTTGTTGGCGTCCAGGGCCGGAATCAGGGATTGGTAGAGATCGTCCTTGTTGCCGCACATGTTGCAGGTGACCGCGATGCCGGCGTCCCTGGCAGACTTGATATCCCCCTGGACCGCGGCCGCGTCGATGGACGTCAGGGCGATGGCATCGACTTTCCGGGAAACCGCCCGCTGAATGGCCGCGGAGATCTTGGTGCTATCACTTGCGGGATCATCAATGCTCGCATCCCAGCCAAGGAGCTTCGCGGCTTCCTGCGTTGAGCGGGCCGGCCGGGCACATCCTTCCACGGCCATGGAACAGGGGATGATCACGATCTTCTTCGCCCCGCTCGCGAGCGAAGTGCTCGCGGGGACAGGGTTGGTCGTGGGCGTCTGCGGGGCTGTTGCCGCGGCAACATCGGCAGTGACTTTGGCTGCGAACGCTGCCGAGGCGGCGGAATCCGTATGCGATGTCTGGCTGGATTGTTGTGCGGACCCGCAGGCCGTGGTCAGCAGCGTGAGACAGGCAAGCAGGGCTACGGCCGCGCTCCCCCGTTGGTGGTTTCTCCGTTGAAACATGTTAGGGCCTCTCTGAATGACATTGCAGTGGTTGCCGGCAGGACTTCAGGGAGCCTGGCCAAGCTGGGAGGTGCAATGGGTCTTGCCCTCATTGGCAATAAGAACACCATAGCAGGAACTTTCCACCTTCACGCGATTATTGGTAGGAATTTCTATCGCGAGCGGATTGCATTATTCGACGGTCACTGACTTCGCCAGATTCCGCGGCCGGTCAACGTCCAAGCCCTTGGCTGCAGCGAAGCTGGCCGCGAAGAGCTGCAGCTGGACAGTGCTCAGCAGGGGCGAGAGCAGAGGGATGGACGACGGTATGGTCAGCATGGTTTCGGACCAGCCCGCCGTGACGTCATCGCCCTCTTCCGCGATGGCAATGACGCGACCCCCGCGCGCCTTGATCTCTTGGATCGTGGACATCATTTTGGCGTGCAGGATCGGACTTCCGGCCGGCGAGGGAACCACGACGAAGACGGCCAGTCCCTCGTGGATAAGTGCGATTGCACCATGCTTGAGCTCGCCCGCGGCAAATCCTTCGGCGTGGATGTACGCCAGCTCCTTGAGCTTAAGGGCACCTTCCATTGCAACCGGGTGCCCGACATGCCTGCCGATGAAGAGTACTGCGGTCGAATCGGCCATGGCCGCAGCGAGAGCCGCAATCCGCTCCTTGCTGGTCGCCAGCATGCACTGGATTTTTTCCGGCATTTCCAGCAGCTCCGCCGCTGCCGTCGAGATCTCGATCGGGTCGCCGGTCCCCCGAAGCCGCGCAAGATGGAGAGCCAGCAGGAGCCCGGCGGTCACCTGGGTAAGGAAGGCCTTTGTCGAGGCTACGGCCACTTCGGGCCCCGCATGCGTGTAGAGCACCCCGTCGGATTCGCGTGGAATCGTCGCGCCGACGGTGTTGCATATCGCCAGGACGGTAGCGCCCTGTTCCCGTGCGTAACGAACGGCCATGAGCGTATCCATTGTCTCGCCCGACTGCGAGACTGCGACCACAAGCGTTCGGACGTCAACGAGAGGGTTCCGGTATCTGAACTCGTGGGCAAGATCGACCTCAACCGGAATGCGGCACCAACGTTCAATGGCGTATTTGGCAATTTGGCCCGCGTACGACGCGGTGCCGCAGGCCACGATGACGATCTTTTGGATCCCTTTGAGGACTTCGTCGCTGATTCCGAGGCCGCCCAAGGTCACCGACCCATCAACGTCGAGCCGCCCCTGCAGTGTACGGCGTACCGCTTCAGGTTGCTCGTGAATCTCCTTGGTCATGAACGAGGGGTGGCCGTCTTTGGTGGCTGCGGCGGCTTCCCAGTCGACCGTGAATTCCCTGCCCTCGGCCGACAAACCTCCGAAGTCGGTAATGGTCACACCCTCCGCCGTCAGGCTGACAACTTGGTCCTGCCCTAGTTCAACGGCGCGACGCGTGAAGTCGATGAATCCGGAGACATCCGAACCCAGGAAGTTTTCCCCATCGCCAAGACCCACGACGAGAGGGGAATCCCGGCGGGCCGCAACGATGAGGCCAGGATGCTCGGCGTGCACCGCAAGGAGGGTGAACGAGCCCTCCAGGTCCGCGCACGTCCGGCGCACCGCAGTCTCGAGAACGCCAGTACCCGCCTGATCCCCGCCCAGGCGGCGGTAGTTATCTGCAAGAAGAACTGCCGCAACCTCGGTGTCGGTCTCGGAGCGAAAAACATGACCTCGTTCTACTAGCCGGTCCCGTAGTGAGCGGTAGTTTTCGATGATCCCGTTATGTATGACAGCGAGCCGGTCGTTATCAGCTAAGTGCGGATGGGCGTTGGCGTCTGTCGGCGCCCCATGCGTCGCCCAGCGCGTGTGCCCGATTCCCACCACCGCATCAGGCAAGGGGTCCGCCTCAACCAGAGCCGTGAGGTTCGTAAGCTTCCCTGCCCTCTTGCGCACGTGAACCTCCTTGCCGGCCATGACCGCAAGGCCTGCAGAGTCATACCCCCTGTATTCCAGGCGTCGGAGCCCCTCAAGAACCACACTCGCGGCCCGCCCGGCTGTCCCCGTCTCAACCAAACCGACCCTGCCCGCATATCCCACGATTCCACACATGGGAAAGACAATAGTTCGTCGGGAATTTTTTGCCAAATTAGTATGCATGACTGAAACTTCCTGCTAGCGTAGTGTCCAACAGCACCCGAAGTTCAAGGCAGCCACGCTCCTGAACGCACGAAAGGCTTTTGTAAATGTTGAACCGTACACAAAGGTGTGGAACGAAGATCCGTACCGCTGGGGCCATCCTTCTCGCAGCGGGCCTCGCTATTAGCGCCTCCGGTTGCTCCGGATCGTCGGGCAGCTCAAAGCCCCTGGTCGGCCTCATTACCAAAACCGACGACAACCCGTACTACGTGAAGATGCGCGAAGGAGCACAGCAGAAGGCGTCTGAGCTCGGCTTCGATCTGCAGACGCTCTCCGGCCAAGGCCAAAGTGATAACGACTCACAGGTCAAGGACATTGAAAATCTGATCGCGCGGGGAGCCAAGGGAATCATGATCGCCCCGTCCGACTCCGAAGCCATCCTTCCCGCGATCAAGAAGGCACGCGATGCAGGAGTCTTCGTCGCCGTGCTCGATTCCCCAACCAATCCGACCAACGCCGCGGATGCCACCTACGCCACGGACAATTTCCAGGCCGGGGTCCTCATCGGTAAGTGGGCCGCCGCGCAGTTCAGCGGCAAACAGGCCCGCATCGCCATGCTCGACCTGAGCCCCGCCCAGGTCGCCGTTGACGTCCAAAGAGACCAGGGTTTCCTTCAAGGGTTCGGCATTGACATTGCCGACAAATCCAAAATCGGTGACGAATCCGATCCCCGGATCGTCGGCCACGAAGTCACCAACGCCAACGAAGCCGGTGGGCGGACAGCAATGGAGAAGCTCCTCCAGCGAGACCGCTCCATCAACCTCGTCTACACCATCAACGAGCCTGCAGCGGCCGGCGCCTTCGAATCCATCAAAGCCGCAGGCCTGGAGAGCAAGGTGACAGTAGTTTCCATCGACGGCGGCTGCCCCGGAGTTAAGGACGTCAAGGCCGGAGCCATCGGAGCCACCTCGATGCAGTTTCCGATCAAGATGGCCAGCGACGCACTCCAGGCCATCAGCGGTTACTTGAAGGACGGGACCAAGCCGACGACGACGGCCGGACTGGATTTCACCAACACTGGCGTCACCCTGATCACCGACAAACCGGCGCCGGGGGTCACATCTGAAGCCACTACCTGGGGCCTGGACAACTGCTGGGGCTAAACCCGGCACCCAGAACACAGTTCATTGAACAGCGAAGGTACAACAATGAAGTCAGTATCCGCGACCTCTGGGGCCCCTGCCGCGGCAACAGCCTCCGAGGCACCTGCCCAACGCAAGGTCGGCGAGCGCCTTGACGATCAACCTCCCGCCTCCTTCCTCGGCCGGGCCCAACGCCAGATGCACGCACACCCGCTCCTGGGACCAGCGGCGGTCCTGATCCTCGCCTGCGTGGTTTTCACCGCCATGGTGGGTCCCCGGTTCATGGATCCCCTCAACATCTCCCTCATCCTCCAGCAGGTGCAGATCATCGGCATGGTGGGCATCGCACAGACACTCATCATCCTGACCAGCGGCATCGATCTCTCGGTGGCCGCGGCGATGGTTTTCACCACCGTCATCTCCGGCAAGCTGGCCGCCGAAGCGGGGCTTCCGGCCGCCGTGGCCCTGCTGGTCGCGCTGGCAACGGGTGCCGCCTGCGGTCTCCTCAATGGCATCCTGGTGACACGTTTCCGGGTCCCGCCGTTCATCTCGACGCTGGGAACACTGAGCATCTTCACGGCCTTGAATCTGCTGGCATCCGGCAGCCAAACCATTAAGGCCAACGTCCTTCCGAATCTGTTCCTCTGGCCCGGTGAAACCTTCCGCGTCCTCGGCGCTCCCGTCACATACGGGTCCATCTTGGTCCTGCTGAGCTTCGTTGCGGTCGCCTTCATCCTCAAGCGCACTGCATGGGGCGAACACATCTACGCAGTGGGTGACAACGCCGAAGGCGCAAGGCTCAGCGGTATTCGCACTAACAGGGTCCTGCTCAGCGTCTACATCGTGGCCGGTGTCATCTGCGCGATTGCCGGCTGGCTCTTGATCGGCCGCGTCGGATCGGTCAGCCCGTTCTCCGGCGAGGGAGTCAACCTGGCCAGCGTTACGGCAGTGGTCATCGGAGGCACCAGCTTGTTTGGCGGCCGCGGCAATGTCTTGGGCACCCTCTTGGGGGCTTTGATCATCGGGGTCTTCAGCAACGGCCTGACCTTGGCCGGCGTCGATGTCCTCTGGCAGGTATTCACCACAGGCGTACTGGTCATCGTCGCAGTCGGACTGGACCAGTGGACTCGAAAGGTCGCGGGATGACCACCAACCCAACTTCCACCGTTCAGCCCATTCTCCATGCACGGAACCTCGTCAAGCGCTACGGCCACGTCACGGCACTCGCCGGCGCTGACCTGATGCTCTACCCGGGCGAAGTCCTGGCGGTCATCGGGGACAACGGGGCCGGCAAGTCCTCCTTGATCAAAGCACTGTCGGGGGCACTCATTCCGGACGAGGGCGAGATCCAGGTGGATGGCGTGACCCAGAAGTTCCGCTCTCCGCTGGACGCCCGAAGCGTCGGCATCGAGACCGTCTATCAGCAACTCGCCCTGGCTCCGGCCCGCGATATCGCCGCGAACCTCTTCCTGGGCCGCGAGATCCGTAAGCCAGGGCCGCTCGGCTGGGGGTTGCGGATGCTGGACCACAAGGCCATGCGCAAGGAGACTGCCCGCATCATGGGCGATCTCGGACTGTTGACCATCCAGAACATCGGCCAGGCAGTTGAAACACTTTCCGGCGGTCAGCGCCAGGGCGTAGCTGTGGCCCGTGCAGCGGCGTTCGGCAGCCGGGTAATCATCATGGATGAACCCACGGCAGCCTTGGGCGTCAAGGAATCCGGCAAGGTCCTGGACCTGATTGCAGGAATCCGCGACCGCGGCATCCCGGTGATCCTCATCAGCCACGACATGCCGCACGTGTTCGAAGTAGCGGATCGGATCCACGTCCAAAGGCTTGGCCGACGCATCGCATGCGTACAAAAGACAGACATCACCATGAACGATGCCGTGTCCCTTATGACGGGCGCCCAGGCGCCGCAGGACGAGCACGATCCCGAAGCACCGCCCGCGCGATTGGCCGTCCGATGAGGCAGCCTTGGACGGTCCGTGCGGACGGCGTCGCTCCCGACGTCGGCTACTTCACGCAAGTGGCGGACCCCGACGGCGGCCTCAGGTTCTGGTGGCTTGGCCAGGCAGGCTTCGCTCTGGAACATGGCGGGCGCAGAATACTTCTGGACCCTTATCTCTCCGACAGCCTCGCCACCAAGTATGCGGGCACCGTCTTCCCCCACACCCGCCTGCACCCGGTACCGGTAGACCCGTCGCGGCTCCAAGGGGTCAGCGCGGTACTCCACAGCCACGCCCACACCGACCATCTGGACCCGGACACCGTTAAGGGTCTATTGCATCAAAACAACCCGTTGTTCGTGGCGCCTAGGGCGCGGCGACAGGTGGCCCTCGACCGGCACATCCCGGAAGACTGCCTCCTGGCCGTCACCGCTGGAGAGCACGTCGAACTCGGCAGCGGCATCAAGGTCACAGCGATCCCGGCAGCCCACGAAGAACTCGAATTCGACGGGCAAGGCGACTCCGTCTTCCTCGGCTACATCCTGGAGATCGCCGGAGTGCGGATCTACCACTCGGGCGATTGCGTGCCGTACGACGGCCAGGCGGAACTGCTCCGCAGCCACAACGTGGACCTGGCTTTCCTCCCCATCAACGGGCGCGACAGTCGCCGCCTGCAGAACGGCGTTCCCGGCAACTTCACAGTGCGCGAAGCGGCAACCCTCTGCCAGGAAGCGGCGATTCCCGCCGTCGTCGGCCACCACTTCGGGCTGTTCGACTTCAACACGGTGGAGCGCAGCGACGCCGTCCGCGAGTTCGGCGATTTCGCCGGGGAGCTGCAATGGACCCTCCCCGAGGTGGGCCGATGCTACGCCATCGAGCGCGCCCAACAACCGGCCGAACAGCTGAAAGGAATGAGCTGACATGAACCTTGACCTTGAGAACGCCCTGCGGCGGGTCCGGATTGTTCCCGTCATCGAAATCGCCGACGCCGGCGACGCCGTCCCGCTCGGACGGACCCTGACGGAAGCCGGCCTGCCGGTCGCGGAAGTCACCTTCAGGACGCCTGCCGCTGCCGAAGCTATCGCCCGCATGGTGCGGGAAGTACCGGGACTGATGGTTGGTGCCGGCACGGTCCTTTCCGAGGCGGACGTGGATGCAGCCGTCGACGCCGGCGCCCACTTCCTGGTGTCACCTGGCCTGAATGCCGCTGTAGTTGAGCGCGCCCGCCGCGCCGGTATTCCGATCATCCCAGGCGTCACCTCACCCACCGAAATCGAAACGGCCCGCGCCCTCGGCCTGCGACTGCTGAAACTCTTCCCGGCGGAGGCGGTGGGCGGGCTTCCGCTGGTGAAGGCCTTCGCCGCCCCCTACCCGGATGTGGCCTTCATGCCGACCGGCGGAATCACGGCAGATACTGTCGCCGCTTGGCTGCAGGTACCAACCGTGGCAGCCTGCGGCGGATCTTGGATCGCCACCCGCTCCGACATCGCGGGCCAGCAGTGGGATGACATCCGCAGCAAAGCCAGCCAGGCGGTGCAACTCGCCTCCCAGGCCACCCCCTCCGTGGCGTCCCGGTGACGGCCACGAACCCCAACCAACCACAGAACCCAACACAACGAGGAGAACTCACAATGAGCGAAACATACGTCCCCCAGAACGGCGTGGCCCTGAGCGGCAAAGTCGCAATCGTCAGCGGCGCAGCTTCCGGCATCGGCGAGGCCGTGGCACGCATCTTTGCGGCCAACGAAAGCAACGTCCTGCTGGTAGACATCGACGAAGAACGCCTGGAAAAGGTCACCGCCAGCATTCGCGGCTATGGCCGCGGCGAAGTGCACTCCATCCTGGCGGACGTCACGGATGAACAGTCCGTCATCGACCTCTTTGCCTGGGCAAAGACCAATTGGGGCAGCGTTGACTTGCTGGTGAACAGCGCCGGCCGCGACTCCCTTGCGCCTCCGGTTGTCGACGTCACCCTCGACGAATGGAACAAGACCATGACTCCGAACCTGACCGCAGTCTTCCTGATGTGCCGCGAAGCATTCCGCATCATGGAGAAGCAGGAGAACGGCGGCCGCATCATCAACATGGGATCTTCATCCGCGCGCGTCGCCTCCGGTCCCGGCCACAGCCCCTACCGCGCTTCCAAGCACGGCCTCATGGGCTTCAGCAAGAACATCCTGCTTGAAGGCAAAGACAAGAAAATCGGCGTCACGGTCATCAACCCGTCCCACGTCAAGACCCCCATGACCGAAATCATCGACAAGGGCCTCTACGACGGCGACGTCCCGGCTTACATCGACGGCTGGCTGGACAAGAAGGAAATCGAAGAAGGCATCCACGCGAGCTGCATCGAGGTGGACAACGTCGCCGAGATCACCCTTTACGTCGCTACCCGCACCCCGGATGTCACCATTCCGCAGATCGCCCTCTACCCCACCCACAAGGCACACCGCTATGGCATGGAGGTCTAGCCGGTCATGAAAGCTGCCATTCTCAACGGACTCAATGACCTGGAGTACGGGGACATTCCGGAGCCTGAACCGGTCGGCGACGATCCGGTCCTGGTGAGGGTCGGCGCGGTCGGGGTCTGCGGTTCTGACGTGCTCCGCTACGGACACGGCAAGGCCTACCACTATCCACTAGTACTTGGGCACGAGTTCTCGGCGATCGTGGAAGAGGCTCCGGAGAGCTCCGGCCTGAACCCCGGGGACCGCGCCGCAGTTTTTCCCCTCCTGCACCGACACGGGGACCCCATGTCCGAAATCGGCGAGTACGCGCTCGGAACCGGGTACGACTATTTCGGTTCCCGGCGCGATGGCGCAATGTCGGAGCGGATGTGGGTTCCCGCAAAGAGCATCTTCCGGGTTCCGAGTGACACCCCGCTCACGCATGCTGCCATGGTGGAACCCGCGGGCGTTGCCCTGCACGCCATGCTCAAGCTGGACATCCCCACCCATGCCACCGCCCTGGTGATCGGGGCCGGGCCGATTGGCGCGCTGGCAGCACAGTGGCTGCGGATTCTCGGTTGTTCGCGGGTCCTCGTCGCTGACATCGATGACCGGAAGCTGGAGGTTATGTCCAGTCTTGGCTTCGAAACCCTGGACGCAAGAACGGGAAACACTGCCGACCTGGCCCGTTCCGCCACGGACGGCTGGGGACCGCAGATCACGGTAGAAGCCACGGGAAGCCCGAAGGCCCTCGTGCAAGCGATCGAAGCCGCCTCGGTCCAGGGGCAGGTGGTGCTTCTCGGCGATCTGAGTGGTGACCTGCAGCTGGCCAAGGGCGAAGTGTCTTCGCTGCTCCGCCGCGAACTGCGTCTTTACGGAACCTGGAACGCCAAAGTGACGCCGAAAGGCCACAGCGAATGGGATATGGTCATCGCCCATCTCGGCAAGGACCTGAAAGTGGAGGAACTCATCAGCCACGTTCGACCGCTGGAAGAGTCCCCCAGACTGTTCCGGCAGCTCACCGACCGCTCCATCTGGTACAACAAAGTGCTATTCGCCATCGCCGAAGAAGCCCAGTCGGAGGTACGAACCCAATGAAAGCTGCAAGGCTCCACTCCGCAGGCAACATCACCGTAGATGAAGTTGCACGCCCCACCGCCGGACCCGGTGACATCGTCATCAAGGTCCGGGCGGCTTCCATCTGCGGCACGGACCGCAGGATCGCAGCCAACGGCCATTTCAAGCTTCCGGAAGGTACACCGCGGGTACTCGGACACGAGTTTGCCGGCGACATCGTGTCGGCCGGGCCGGAAGTGGCGGGCTACGCCGTGGGTGACCGGGTCAGCGTTACACCCAACGTCGGTTGCGGAAGGTGCCAAAGCTGCCTGGTGGGTCTCAACAACATGTGCCCCTCGTACGAGGCGTTTGGCATCACCATGGATGGCGGATTCCAGGAATACGTCTTGATCCCCCGATTTGCCATCGAACGCGGGAACGTCTTCCATCTGCCTGACAGAGTGGACTACGCCGAAGCAGCTTTGGTGGAACCCCTGTCCTGCTGCTACAACGCGATCAGCAAACTGGACATCGGGCCGGAGTCGACAGTGCTCATCATGGGTGCCGGTCCGATCGGTGCGTGCCACGTTATGCTGTCCAAGCTCTACGGTGCCGCCAAGGTCATCGTGTCCAACAACCGGCAGGCGAGGCTCGACTTCGCAGGGTCGGTGGGGGCGGACGTCCTGGTTAACCTCGGCGAGCGCGAACTGGCCGCAGTAGTCGCCGAGGAGACAGCGGGCAAGGGTGTCGATGTGGCCCTGACGTGCGTGTCGAAGCCGGAGGTACAAGCGGAGGCGGTGGATCTGCTCGCAATGCATGGCCGGGTCAACTTCTTTGCCGGTTTGGGCAAGGTCCAGAGGGTCCCTGTGGACACCAACCGCGTCCACTACCAGGGCCTCACCTTGACCGGTACAACGGGGTCCAGTAACTCCGACTATGCGGCGTCTTTGCGGCTTGTTGGACAGGGCCGGTTGAATCTCTCGCCACTGGTCACCCAGACCTTCACACTGGATGACATCGAGAAGGCCATGGCCTATGCAGGATCGGGCCAGGGGATGAAGGCCATGATCCTTTTCGAATCGAATTGATGCGGTGGGCCTCAAACCCGCAACGCGCACAGAAATGGACCGGCGATGACAACGAAGTACATCATGGCGCTGGATGCCGGGACCACCGGCATCCGGGCAATAATCTATAACTCAAACGTTGAGATCGTGGGCGAAGCCAGTCAGGAGTTCACCCAGATATACCCCAAGCCGGGGTGGGTGGAACACGATCCCATGGAAATTTGGAACACCCAGCTGGCTGTCGCCCGCCGCGCGCTGCTCGGAGCCAACATCGATCCGCACGACATCGGCGCCATTGGGGTGACCAACCAGCGCGAAACCACTGTCGTCTGGGACCGCAGTACCGGCAAGCCGGTCATGAACGCGATCGTGTGGCAGGACCGGCGGACGGCAGGGGTCTGCGACAGTCTCAAGGAGAGGGGCTTGGAGGAACACGTCCGTTCCACCACAGGTCTGGTCGTTGATGCGTACTTCTCCGGCACCAAGATTGCATGGATCCTGGATAACGTACCCGGGGCACGTGCCCGGGCAGAAGCCGGCGAACTGTGTTTCGGCACCATCGACAGCTGGCTGATCTGGAACCTGACGGCCGGAGCGGCTCACGTCACTGACTATTCCAACGCCGCCCGGACCATGCTGTTCAACATCAACACGTTGGACTGGGACGACAAACTGCTCACCGAGATCGGCGTGCCCCGCCTCATCCTTCCCGAGGTCCGTCCGAGCAGCGAGATCTACGGACATACCTGCGACGGGATCTTCGCCGGTGCCCACATTCCGGTCGCAGCCGCCATCGGAGACCAACAGGCCGCGTTGTTCGGTCAGGCATGCTTCGACCGGGGCATGGTCAAAGCCACCTACGGCACGGGCGCGAGCCTGGTCATGAACACCGGCGATAAGCCCGTCAGCTCGTCGAACGGCATGCTGACCACCATCGCATGGGGCATCGGCGGCAGGGTCGAATATGCGCTCGAAGGGCTGATCTTCGTAGCCGCTGCGTCAATCCAATGGCTGCGCGATGAGCTTCGGGTCATCTACGATTCGGCGGACAGCGAATACGCCGCGATGCGGGTGGAGGATTCGGGCGGGGTGTACGTTGTTCCAGCGTTCACGGGTCTTGCAGCCCCTTACTGGGATCCGTACGCGCGGGGCGCGATCCTCGGGCTCACACGGGGATCGAGCCGGAACCACATCATCCGCGCCACGCTTGAATCCATCGCCTTCCAGATCAAGGACGTCATCAATTGCATGGAAGCCGATGCCGGCCTCCCCGTCTCCGAAATCAGGGTCGACGGCGGTGCCGTGCGGAACAACTTCCTCATGCAATTCCAAGCCGACATGGTCAATGTCCCGGTCCTCCGTCCCCGCCAAGTGGAGTCCACGGCCCGCGGAGCCGCTCTCCTGGCAGGCTTGGCCTGCGGATTCTGGACCAGCCAGGACGAACTGCGTGACACCTTTGCGCTCGACCGTGCCTTTGTCCCGGACATGTCCGAAGAGAAACGCTCCGCCCTGTACGCCGGCTGGCAGAAGGCCGTCGCCCGCGCCTGCGACTGGGAAGAGCACGAAACCACCACCCCACCGACCACCACACTCTAGGAGCGCCCCGTGACGCTACTGCCCGCCGTCGAACCGACGATGTACTTCGTCGGTGTCACGACGAACAAATCCTCCATTATGAAAGTCTTCCCGGCCTGGGCCGAAGAACTGGGCCTTGACGCAACCCTGAAGGGCATCGACCTCCCCCCGGGTGCCCCGTCGCAGGCGTACCGCGACGTCGTCGGATTTCTGAAATCCGATCCCCTTTCACTCGGGGCTCTGGTGACCACCCACAAGCTGGACATTGTGAGCGCCGCCCGCGACCTCTTCGACGAGTTTGGCGCGGACGCGCAGATCCTGCACGAGATCAGCAGCATCAGCAAACGGTCAACGCGCCTCTGGGGCAACGCCATGGACGCCGTTACCAGCGGACTCGCCTTGGAGGCCATCCTTCCCGAGAACTACTGGGAGAACTCATCTGCAGACCTGGTTCTGCTCGGCGCCGGGGGTTCCTCCCTTGCCCTGACCCTGTATCTGCACCAGCGCGCTGCCGCCGGCCTGCCCGGACCCAAGAAGATCATTGTCACAAACCGCCGGAAGCTCCGGCTAGATGAAATGCGGGCGATGCATGCCGGGATTGGGAGCACGCTGCCGATCACCTACGTCCAGGCCAAGGATGAGTCGACCAACGACGAAGTCGTCTCCAACGCGTCGCCCGGCTCCCTCATCATCAACGCAACCGGACTGGGCAAAGACCGCCCGGGCTCGCCGCTGACGGATGGCGTCACCTTCCCGGAGGAAGCAATTGCCTGGGACTTCAATTACCGCGGGGACCTCGTCTTCCTGGACCAGGCCAGGGCTCAACGGCCAGGGCTGCACGTCCGGGTCGAGGACGGCTGGGTGTACTTCATCCACGGATGGACCCGCGTGATCGCCGACGTCTTCAAAATCGATATCCCCACCCGGGGGGCGGATTTCGACCGTCTCTCCGAAATCGCCCAGCACGTTACCAAGAAGGAGATTCCCTCATGAACACCACCCCCGCAACCACGGTCCAGGCCGTTGTCACCGACTTCAACGTCACCACCGGCCTGTCTACCACCAAGGCCCCCCTGCAGCGGCGCCTCTCGGCCATGGCAGACATGTATGCGGACCAGGAAGCGGCCACCGCACAGCTCGCCGAGGAGGACGTGCTCGTGTATGAGTTCTTCGATATGGGCGTCCCCTCCACCAACGGCGACGTGGCCTACGGCACCAGCATCACCTACCCGGGCAAGGTCGGCGACGAGTACTACATGACCAAGGGCCACTTCCATGAGGTCCTGGACACGGCGGAAATCTACTACTGCCTGAGCGGCCGCGGCTACATGCTCATGGAAAACCCGGAAGGTGACTGGCAAGCCGCGGAATTCACTCCGGGCCAGGCTGTTTACGTGCCCCGCCGCTACGCGCACCGCAGCATCAATGTTTCGGACACCGAGCCCCTGGTAACGTTTTTCGCCTTCCCCGGACACGCCGGCCACGACTACGGAACCATCGAGACCAAGGGGTTCCGGAAGCTTTGCGTCGAACGTGACGGCAAGCCCGAATTCATCGACAACCCCCGATGGCAGGCCTAACCAACATGTCTACGCCGATCATCAGTGCCAACGGCCGCAAGGGCCGTATCGCGGTGACCCCCCGTTCCATTTCGGACGGGGGGCACCCCGCCCTGCGGCAGCTGGAAATGGCAGGATACGACGTCGTCTATCCCGCCCCGGGCGCTGTCCCCACCGAACGCCAGCTCCGTAAGGACTTGCCAGGATGTGTTGGGTACATTGCCGGCACGGAAATTCTCAGCGGCCCTCTTCTAGCCGAGTTCCGGGAGCTCAAAGCCATCTCCCGCAACGGAGTGGGCGTTGACTCCATCGACGTTGAGGCTGCAAAACGCCTTGGAATCAGCATCCTGACGGCGCCCGGAGCCAATTCCCAAGGCGTGGCGGAACTGACCATTGCTTTGATCCTGGCTAGCATCCGCAGCATCCCGTGGCACGACGGCCAGCTCAAAGCAGGCCAGTGGAACCGCCGTCCCGGCCGTGAACTCGCAGGGCGCGTCCTCGGGCTGATTGGCTGCGGACAGATCGGACGCCGCGTAGCAGGCATGGCGCTGGGTCTGGGCATGAAAGTCCTCGCGTTTGATGAATATCCAATGGCGTCATTTAATCCGTCGGAGGACTTCTCGTGGGCGTCGCTGGAGACCGTGCTTTCATCAAGCCACGTCATTTCGCTGCATGTCCCTCCGGCGGACGAGCCCGTCATCGGTCCGAAGTCCATCGGTCTCCTCCAGGAAGGGGTTGCGATCATCAATACGGCGAGGGCATCGCTCATCGACGACGACGCGGTCTTGGCGGCGCTGAACTCAGGCCAGATCGGCTTCCTGGCCACCGATGTTTTCCGGTCCGAACCACCAGAGCCCAGCCCCCTGGTCTCGCATCCGAACGTCATCGCGACACCGCATATCGGTGGCTACACTAGGGAAAGCGTTGACAGAGCCACTTGGGCGGCTGTGGACAACCTGCTTCAGGCCCTCGCGAACCAGCACTAGACCGGAGACTGCCACATGACGGAGACCTTCACCGAAGGTGGACTGCTGCACCGGATCTCGGCGCGGCTCCCCTACCTTCCGCCTTCGCTCCGTCTTGTGGCCGAAGCGGTGCTGAAGTCTCCGGAGCGGGCCCAGGCCATGACCATAACCGAACTGGCACTCGCTGCCGGGGTCGGCGAGTCCACTGTCTCCCGGTTCGTCAAGGAGCTCGGCGTGGACGGGTACAAGTCGTTGTTGCTGGGCCTGGCCGAGGCGACCTTCATTTCGAAGGCCGCCACGGGCACGCAGCAGGCTGCCTCCGAGGTGGTCTACGAGGGTGTCAATCGGGGAGATTCAGCGGCCGAGATTGTCGGCAAAGTCGAACGCAGCAGCATTCAGTCGCTCCGGCGCACCGGGAACAGGCAGGACGTCGAGACTATCGAGCGTGCAGTTGACATGATCGATTCCTCTGCCACCTTGGTTTTCTGCTGCATGGGGTCCTCCAGCATCGCAGCCGAGGAAGCCGTCATGCGCTTCACTCGCGCCGGGAAAAAGTGCATGCTCTACCGCGACACCACCATCCAGGTGATGCTGGCCTCGATTCTGGCGCCCGGTGACGTGCTCATCGGCATCAGTGACTCGGGCCAGAGCACACCTATCATCGAAGCGATGCACCTCGCCCAGCAACGCGGAGCGGCAACCATCGCCATTACTGGCACCGAAGGCTCCCCGATGCTTGAGTACTCGGACGTTGTCCTCTATACGGCCACCGTCCCCAGCGGCGGGGAGCTCTACGGCGAGTCGGTGACCAGTAAATGGGGGCAACTGCTGGTCATCGACATCCTCTACGCGGCCTACGCCACCCGGCACTACGACGCCACAGTTGAGCACCTCAAACAGACCTATCAGGGTGCGATCCGCCAATCACGCAGCGGTCTCCCGCAATCTCCGCGACAAGGCAACTGAACCGACGTTGCCGCACAACGAGTGCGCGGCACGGCTTGTCGCTCACTGGCCAGCGGCTGCGGCGTCCCTGCCCCGGCTCCAGGTTCCATCTGAAGGCCAACTCTTAACCCACCGCAGAAGATCGGACGCATCCAGTGAGGCCCGCACGAGATCTGCGGTCGGCCTCTGATCAGTGGAAGCCGGAATGCCAATCACTTTCAGGCCCGCGGAACGCGCAGCGGCCGCACCGGCCTCGGAGTCCTCGAAAGCCAAGCAGTCTTCAGGATCAAAACCCAGAGCGGCAGCGGCCGCCAGATACACGTCAGGCATCGGCTTTGGGTTGGCGACCTCCTCAGCGGAGACCGTGACCGCGAACCCTCCATCGAATCCGCCCCGCAGAAGTGCCTGGTCCAGGATGCGACGGGCAGAGTTGCTTGCCACGGCCACAGGCACCCTCGAGGAGACTGCTGCGACGAACGTCTGCGCCCCGGGCATCGGTTCAGCCGATTGGGCAACCATCGCGCCGTTGACCTCGAGCAATTGACCGACGATCGTCGCGGGGTCCTCCCCCACGTGTGCTGCAATGAGCGGTCCGATGTGAGTTGCAGGAAGACCAACGAGTCGTCGCTGAAGATTGGCGTCAAACACTACGCCATATCTTTCACAAACAAGACGCTGTGTCCGAATCCAGAGGGATTCGGTATCCATCAAAAGGCCGTCGCAATCAAAAACAACGGCTCGGGGGCGCCAATCGCCAAAAGCGGCCTCCACATCCGACGTGACTGCGCATGGATTCAAGAGATGTTGCTGGGCCCCGCTCGGCCCCCCGGGACTTTGGCCGTACGAGTCATCTAGCACCCGGAAATAATACCAAAGGCACACAGACGCTCGTGTAAATATCGGGTGTTCCTGCATACTGGATCTAGCCAGATTGACAACGTCAGGAGTTACCTCGCGATGACCCGCGGCTTGACCGGAAATTCGCAAGTTCGCGCTGGCTCACGGCCACCGAAATGACACCATGACCCTGCGCCCATGTCGATGCTGAGACCTGCGACCTGCAGCATGCGACAACGCCTAAGAGAAGGCCGGACGCCGGGCCGGCGTCGGGCTTTCCGCGGACGGCACAGTCTTCGTATAGTCTCAAGCGGCACCCCCAATAATGGTGATCTCCAGGCAGCGACCGCGGTTCATCCGTGCATTGCATCGCCCTAAGCAGAGGATCGACGGTGCCCCCGAGACCGTGGCCCTGATTTCAGGCTTGCGCATTGCTCGGCAGACTACAGTAATTCGCCACGGCCCGGCCTTCGCATAGCATGCGGAGGACTTCTGGCAGATCCGCTACACGAACTCGACCAAATCATGTAGGCCCGACCCGGTCCCACCATGAAGAAAGCAAGACCGCAGAACCTCGCTACAAAGGAATGAGGCACCCACAACAGCAACGGCCACCAAAAAACGGGCCCCGCAAGGGCCTACAAAAAGCTGATTTGTGCACAGTCAGAGGGCCAAAGGCCCCCTGACCTGTGGAAACACATGCCCAAGGCGGAACTCGAACCGCATTCCGACCCTCGAAAACGGTAAGTCCCGAAAACATAGCCAATCCGAGCCAGTCCGGCCGATATACGACCCAATCCGAAGGCAAAGGTGCGCACATTGTGCACACCGGGTTTTTGGCCGTCGAACTCCCCCACCGACCGCAAAATCAGGAATCCCGAACCGAAGCACCGTCCCAGCCGTTACGGGATCGTCCCATACGCGGGCCTGCTGTTCGCAGCGACCGGTTGCTCCCCCGTTGTCACCACCGCCGACACGTGCCCAGACCGCGAAGCATCATCTTGAATACATGGCCTACGGCTCCTGTCGAGGCTTGCCGTTCGCGGCCACGCCAACAGGGATGGCCTGGTCACCGAACTGAACATGGCTTGGCTGCAGAACAGCATGAGCCAGTCCATGTCTTCCACCACGATGGCGATCTCGTTGGAGATGATGCGAAACTGGCTCTGGAACGGCCCCGACAACTCTGCTTCGTAACCACACGGTTGGTCGGCGGTGGCGCCCCTTGCGGTGGGTTCTGACGGTATGCTTTGGCCGCAACTGGCCGGTGTCAACGACCGGCTCGATCATGGGGGACGGTCAATGGGCTTCAGCGGCTTCTCTGGCAGGTCGGCTGCCGTGCTTCTCACCTTAGGCGTGGGGGTGTGTCTGTCAGTGGCAGGATGCTCCGGCCCAGAGCCATCGGCCACCGCCGGCAGTGGAGGCGCTGTGTCGCAAGCCCGCAGCGACAGAGTGTCGCCGGCGGCTGCCCAGCCGGCCTCGGGCCTCATACTCGCCCGGACTGACTCGAGCGGAAACGCAGAGGTGGACGCCATCGACCCAACCACTGGAGCCGCCCGCACCGTCGCGACGTTCGTCTCGCCCGACACGTCCATCTCCATCGATCCGGAGATCGTGGAGCTGACCTACGGATCCTCTCCGATGGAACGAGCCATGTTCTCCCCCGACTTCCACCGAGTGGTCGCTGTGAAGAAGACCTCCGATGCCGCCGTGCACGTTGGTTGGCTCGACACCACGGGAACGTTCACCGACGTCAGTGCAGCAACGAACGGAGCCCCCGGTTCCGCCACTGTCACCGCTGATAATACCCCGATGTTCGGCACCGACGGGACGTTCTAATTCGCCCGCCGCGAGGCCGGCGGCGGGCCAAAGAAACAGCCCACAATCATGAAAGTCCCAAACGGATTCACCGGACCGGCAACTGCTATGAAAACCCTCACCCCCGATGAGGGGGTGAACTACTTCGTCAACCCGGACGGGACTTTCGTAGGGGTCCAATACGGGGGCGGTACGTTTCAGGAAAACGGTGCAGGCGTCGGAGGCTACGTTGTCCAGGACTGGATCAGCTCCAGTGAGTATGTAGCGGTCGATTTCAGCCAAAGCGGGATCTACCGGGTCAAGGCGAAGCCTCGCAGCAAGTCCGACCTAATGGACCCGCCCACGGAGGGCATAGCCCTGCTCCCGCGGACGGACCGGACCCCCTCCTACACGGTCGTGAGCCCTGACGGTGCCAAGGTTGCATTCCTCGCGACGGCCCCCGACTCAAGCAACGTCGAGGTGTACACCGTCGAGTCCGCAGGAGGCGGAACACCGAAGAAGGTTCCAGCCAGCGCGGTACCTCACAAAGCCAAACTCATCGGCTGGAAATGACGGACAGCTTCTAGCGGAGCTGCTGTGCCCTTTAGTTATGCCAGTCTCCTGCGGAGCAGCTTACGTTTCCTGGGTTCTTTCTCCTCGACGAGCCGCCAGGCAACCATGTCCAGGGCCCGCAAAGGCGTTACTTCCGGACCGCCGGCCGGTGCGAGTGCGGCGATGTCCGTCCAGCGCCGCAGACCGTCTTTGAGGTCTTTCTGGATGTGGGGCAGCCAAGCGGTCATGTAATCCGTGTTTGACCGGCCCTTTACGCTGTCCATCCTCTTTTTCCCGAGCCTGCCGTAGCAGCGCCAGATGTTGTCATCGTAGAGCGGCAGCAGGCCCAGCCGTTTCAGATGCAAGATCTTGGCAAGCTTCACCAGGCGCAGTTGCTGGGTCTTCCGGCCGTCCAGGACACCGTAGAGCTCCGCGATGGCCGACAGGGTCTCCGGACCGGCCTGATCCAAAGTGCCGGTCAAGTGTTTGTTACGCAGGAGCGGGTCGATGTGCTCCAGGATCTTCAGGAATGTGTACCGGGTCTTGAGCGGGTCCTGTCCGGCGTTCAAGAGCCCGGCGGCCAAGGCATCCTGAGAACCGACGGAATTCCGGTCGCCATTGCCCGGGTAGCTGTCGTATGCAGGGTAAGACCACTGGCCGGGCTGGTTCATGTACTCCCAGGCGAGCTCTTTGGCGTGCTGGACGCTGACATCCAGGCCGCCCACGATAAGAGTCTCCGTCATGCGCCTGAGCCTACAGCCGCACACATCAGGGCATGAGCACGTTCGCTGAGGTGACGGCCTGTTCGTCCGCCGGCACCCGCAAAGGACTGATCCGGCGATCGGCGGCGGCCGCTGCGGAAAGCATTCCCAGGGCGGCCGTTTCATGCCAAGAGACTCTCGAAATGACCTCCTGCGAAGACCCTGTTCATCGCTTCGGGCGGTTCGAGTCGGCCTGAGCTGCCGCCTGCCGACCGAAACCACCCTCGGGTCGGCTTGTTTGGGACTGCCCCCGGTTTTGTTGACTCCTTGACCTAGCGAGCTGGTGCTCGTGGAA
>NZ_JARVRI010000019.1:0-40632 GCF_030209785.1 Arthrobacter sp. efr-133-TYG-120 | reverse complement strand
GCGGCGGCGACTCGATCTACTTTACACACCCCCAAGACCCCACGCAAATCACCCCCACAGCACCATCCTGCGCTTCAAAACCCGCTACAACACGGCAATTCCGCGCCCAGTGCCACCTGAGTGAAAGCCTTTAGGGCCGCCAGCCAAAAACATGCCGTGCGTCACAGACAACGCGCCGCACCAGCAAACAAAGCGGACTAGTGCGCGGCTGCGCCCTCGGTTTTGCGCATCATGGTGGACAGCACTACGGCAACCATCGCAATCAAAGTGGCCGTCAGGAATGCGGCCTGCATCCCGGCAACAAAGCCGGACGCAGCCGAGACCACCGCGAAGATCGAAACCAGGAGCGCAGTCCCCGCGGCACCCGCCACCTGCTGCAGTGTGCTCATGATGGCCGAGCCGTGCGAATAGAGGTGCGGCGGAAGCGGGTTGAGGCCAGTGGTGAACGCCGGCGTGAACAGCAAAGCCAACCCCAGGCTAAGCACTGCGTAAAGGACCACGACCCACCACAGGGGGCTGCTCGCGTTGAGCATTGAGAACTGCCACAGCGTGAGCACCAGCAGGATGGAACCCGTGACAGTCAGTGGAAGCGGGCCTATCCTGTCGAACAACCTGCCGACCACCGGACCGAGCAGGCCCATCGCCAAGCCGCCCGGAAGGAGCGCAAGGCCGGTCTCCATTGGCTGCAGGTGGAGAACGTTTTGCAGGTAGAGCGGTAGCAGGATCACTCCGCCGAACAGGGCCATCATGGCAACCACCATGAGCAGGACCGAGACCGTGAACATGCGGAAGTTGAATGCCCTGAGGTCCAGCAGGGGCGCGTCGGACTTCTGCAATTTGAGCTGGCGGAAGACGAACGCCACCATGCACAGGACGCCGATCACGAGTGCAGCGATCGGAACGGCGGTTGCTCCGGAGTGGCCGCCGATCTGGCTCAGTCCATAGACCAGCCCGCCGAAGGCAGGAACGGTCAGGACCACCGAGACGAAGTCCAACCTGACGTTGCCGCGTTCACCGACGTTGGTCAGGAACTTGGCGCCAATGCCCATCGCCAACAAGGCCACCGGCAGTACGAAGACGAACATGAATCGCCACGAGAAGTGGTCGAGGATGATCCCGGAAACCGTGGGGCCCAAGGCCGGCGCAACCGAGATGGCAATGGTCACGTTGCCCATCACGGCACCGCGTCGGGACAGAGGCACCAAGGTCAAGATGGTCGTCATCAGCAGCGGCAGCATAATTGCCGTGCCTCCCGCTTGGACGATGCGCGCCAACAAGAGCACTCCAAAACCCGGGGCCAGCGCCGCGAGCAGGGTACCGCCGCTGAACAGTCCGATGGCCAGAAGGAACGCAGCTCGAGTGGTGAGCCTCTGGAGGATGAAGCCGGTGGTGGGGATGACCACGGCCATGGTCAGCATGAATCCAGTGGAGAGCCACTGGACAGTAGGCGCGTCGACATTGAGGTCCGTCATGAGCCGCTGCAAGGCGACGTTCATGATGGTCTCGTTGAGGATCACTACGAAGGTGGCCACAAGGAGCGTGACGATGACGGTGACAGACTCGCGCGACATCCTGTCGCTGGCTTGCTGTGTCCCTGTTTCCGGCATGGGGTTGCCGTGCGCGTCGGATGTGACGTCGGTAGACATGAGGATCCCTCAGCTTTGGGTGCGATGGTTTCCGGCGCTCGTCACCGGTGAAGATTGCAACAGTCTAAGCCTCAACGGCATTCCCGTCAGCAGCTTAATCCAAACGTTTGCGTACTGGCATCCGGAAGTTAAGAGAGTTCAGGAACCCAGCGGCACGTTGTCGATCAAGCGCACGGGCCCGACCTTCGCCGCAATGAGTGCAAGCCCTTCGCCCCGGAAGGGAGTTTCCCTGCAGTTTTCGGCGAGCGGTTCCAGCGTGCGGGGATCGACGACGTCGAAATAGTCCAGCTTCACGAGGGGCTGCGATTCAACGAGCGCGACGGCGGAGTCCAGCTCGAGCGACTCGTTCGCCAGGGCGCGGGACTCGAGCAGGCGGAGGGCGCGGGACAGAACCAGCGCCGCTTCCCGCTCTTCATCGGAAAGGAAACGATTCCTGCTGGAAAGGGCCAGCCCGTCCGCGTCGCGCACAGTAGGTACGGCCACGATGTCCACCGGAAAGCTGAGATCTGCCACCATCCGCTTCACGAGCGCCAACTGCTGGGCATCCTTCTGGCCGAAGTACGCGCGGTACGCGGCAGCACCGCCGTCGGCTGCTGGACCGCCCGGCAGTCCGTAGTGCAACAGTTTGGCGACCACCGTTAGGGCGCCGTCGAAGTGGCCGGGGCGCGAGGCGCCCTCCCATTTCTCGCCCAACGGTCCCGAAGTCACCCGGACCAGCGGCTCCCCACCGGGGTAAACCTCTTCTACGGAAGGGGCGAAGACGAGATCCACGCCCTCGGCGTCCAGGAGGGCCATATCGGCATCAAGCGTGCGCGGGTAGCGTTCGAGGTCCGCGGCCTCGCCGAATTGCAGAGGGTTCACGAAGATGGAGGCCACCACTACGTCGTTCTGTTCGACGGCGGTGCGGGCCAGCGTCGCGTGACCCGTGTGCAGCGCTCCCATCGTCGGGACGAGGCCCTGCGAGCTCCCGCGCTTTTCCGCGAGCAACCGCGCGCTTTCTGCCCGCAATTCCGCTGCAGTGGTCACAAGTTTGATGGCCATTCTCAGTTTCCTTCCTGCGTCCCGGCAGCGTCGTTGCCTGGACGGTCTTCACCGTTGTCCGGCGTACCCGAGGTGTCCAAGGCGTTGTTGATGTCGCCAAGCTGGCCCTCTTTGAGCAGTCCGCGATTGACAGCCCGGCGGGCCGTGGCGCGGGCCATGGCCCGGTAGGCGACGAGGACATCGCCGCCGGCACCGCCGTCGTACTCCTTGAGGGCCTCCGCATGGGCGGCGACGGTTCCCACATCCCCGCGGGCCACGGGCCCGGTCAGTGCAGATTCGCCTGAGGCCAGGGCGTTCTCCAAGGTGGCGCGGAGCAAGGGGCCGAGCATGCGTTCCGGCGCGTCGACGCCGATATCCCGGAGCAATTGGGAGGACTGGGCCACAAGGGTGACCATATGGTTCGAGCTGTGCGCGAGGGCCGCGTGGTAAAGCGTGCGATCGGCCTCGGCAATGGCCACCGGTTCAGCGCCCATCTCCACCACGAGGGCTTGGGCGATGGGCAGCATCGCGGCGTCGGCAGTGACCCCGAACGTGCAGTCCATGAGCCGGGTGAGGTCCAGGCTCATGCCCGTGAACGTCATGGCCGGGTGGAGGGCGAGCGGAATGGCGCCTGCGGCGCGGACCGGTTTCAGTATTCCGACGCCGAAGCGGCCGGACGTGTGCGCCACGAGCTGTCCTGGCTGCCATGCGCCGAGCTTGGCCAGTCCTGACACGAGTTCGCCGAGCGCATCGTCCGGAACGGCAAGGAGCACCAACTCGGACCGCTCCACGATCTCCTGGATTTCGAGGATCGGGACCCCCGGCAGCAGCGACTCCGCCCGCTCCCGGCTCGCCTCCGACACTGCGGAAACCCCGACGACGGCGTGCTCGGCCCCGCGCAGGGCCGCACCCAGTACGGCACCCACCTTGCCGGCGCCAATGATTCCTACGCCGAGTCGTCCTGGCCTAGCCATGGTCGGGTTCCTCCTGGGTTGATGCACGCCGCATGGCAGGCGTGGCGGGCGGGGCCGGCATGGCGGCGGACGGAAGTTGCGCCAACCATTGCTCGGAACTCTGCAGTTTGCGGGCTTTCCGCGCCCGGGCCGCCTGTTGGTCGAACAAGCCGACTGCTTCCTCGGTGGCTGCCTGGATGAGGCGGGGCGCTACCGGTCCCGGAGTCGTATGCAACACGAGGTCGGCGACGCCGAAGAGCCGGGCCAACGGACCTTGGTGGAGGGCGATCGACTGCGTTCGTTGATGCGGGACCATCACCAACTTCCGCCACAAGCGACCGGAGCGCAGCAGCAGTGCCGTGTCCGTTGAAAGGAAGCCGTTGCGTCGCCAGCCCAACGGGGAAAGAATCCAGGCACGCTTGGGGGTAGTGACAAAGCCGGCGCCTGAATCCAGTCCGGTCAACCCGGCGGTGAACACCCGTTCAGGATCGGCGGTACCAGGATCGGGCAAGACGAGCGAGAGCATCATCATCACTTCAGGCTTCCGGCCGACCGGAAGCAACAGGGTCCGGTGCTCGCCTTCGCTGCGGTGGTGTTCACCGTAGCCGGCAACGTTCACGTGGATCCTGTACCAGCCGAGAATCCGCCACAGCGGCGGCTGCGTGACCTTGAGGGCCTGGATGCGGCCGGGAGGCACGGTTTGGGCCCGGGTGTCCAGGAGCCCGTAGCGCAGGCGGATGCCGTCCGGGGAAACTGCCGCCGTAAAGTTGTAGCCCGTGTTGAACGATCGCCAGTAGGCGGTTCCCAAGCCGAGGATTGCCGGAATCAAGTAGAGGATGAAGGCCCGGGACTCGGTCAGCACTGACACCAACACGGACGCGATGGCGCTGAGCACAATGAAGAGGCTCTGCTCGCTCAGGATCAGCGAACCGACAAGCCGTCCAGGCGGCACGTAGAGCACCACCTGCTCGGGGGCCTCGGGCACGTCGACCGTTTCGCTCCCGTCAGCAATGCCGGCGGCCCGGCCCAGGATCGTGGCACGGAGCTGTTTGGCCTGGGCGAGCCTGAGGTAAGAGAGCCGCACGGCCGAATGGCCGGCGTCGGCCACCTCGAACTTCAGCTCCGCGAGCCCGAAAATACGGGCAAGCAGGGGCTGCACGATGTCGATGGCCTGGACCCGGTCAAGCCGCGCCTGGCGCTGCTGCTTGAACAGGAAGCCGGTGTTGACCCTTACGTAGCCTTCGGCAAGCTGGTACCTGGTGAAGTACCAGCTGAGGACGAAAGAACCCAAAGCAAGTAACACCACGACGCCGCCCCCGGCCAGGAGCCAGAGCGTCCGTTCGTTGAAGTTGTCGCCTATGGTCCCGCGGCCTTGGAGGGCCCGTTCGAAGGTATCGCGGCCGAAGAAATAGACGATCGCCGCCAGTGCCACCCATCCCCGCACGAAGGGCGACGCCGGGTGGACGCGGTGCCAGTCGCCGTCGACGACGGTGTGTTCCTGGGTCACAGCCCGGCCAGCCTCGCTTCGCCGCGGGCCGAAAGCTGCTCGCGCAGCCGTGCGCCTTCAGCGGCGGGAAGTCCGGGAAGGTGGGCGTTGGTTCCGGCTGAAGCGGTGTGGAGTTTGAGGGTGCACAGCCCAAGGACCCGCTCGACAGGTCCAACCGCAACGTCGACGTATTGCATCCGGCCGTAGGGAACCACCATGGTCCGCTGGAAGAAGATGCCGCGGCGGATCAGCAGGTCGTCGTCACGTTCCGCATAGCCGATGGCCCTCACTTGCCTCGGAATCAACACAAGCCGCCACAGGCCAACCAGCAGAAAGGCCGCGGGAACGGAGACGGCGAGCCACAGCGGCGGCCACTTCCACCATCCCAGTTCCACGAAAAGCAAGGGCAAGCTGAACAGGCCGATCGTGATCACGTTGCCAATGGCCCACTCGACAACCCGCACGGTCACGTATTTCCGCGAAACGCGCAGCCACTGGATGCCAGGAGGATCAATCGCCGCGGTATGCATATTCGCCTTCGCCCTTGGCCTCGCCACGACGTGGATCCCTGACGCCGGGGCCGCCTTCCAGGTCTTCCGGAGGGATTCGGCAGAACCGCTCCACCACGAGGCCCACGATGGCCATGATGAGCCCGCCGCCGCCCATGATGAGCGCGAGCCACAAGATGCCTTGGTCGCTCCGGAAGCTCCAGAGCCGGAGTTGCTCAATCACGATTCCCACATGCCAGCCCAGCAGCACCGCGCCGGCATAGGCGCAGGCCTGGGCCAGGATCAGGGTTCGCGCCGCCAAGATGGGGTTGAGCATGGTCTTTTTCTTGCCGTTGCGCCACCGCAGGACGCGGATGCCCATGATCAAGGTCAGCACGGCGATGAAGCCCATGGTTATCAACGCGGAAGGAGGAAGAACCGGCGTCGCCATGCTGTAGCGCGTAGTGAGCACGGTGGTCAGCCAGCCGATGGCGGCAAGAACGACGGCGATGATCGCCAACAAGAGCGGTCGCATGGCCTTCATGGACTATTCCACCGCTCCCGCGGCAGCGACGCTGCCGGATCCATCGAAACCGTCGAAAGGCCGAAGCCCGGGAAAGTCCTCGGCTTTGGCGGCCAGCTCGGCGACGCTCTCACCGTTGAGCCGCGCAGCAGGGTCCAGGAGGGCCCACGGATAGAGCACGAAGGCCCGCTCCGCAGCCCGCGGATGCGGCAGGGTCAGTGTTTCGTCGTCGCTTCTGAACTCGCCATAGACGATGATGTCCACGTCCAAAGTGCGGGGGCCCCAGCGGACCTCGCGGACCCGGTGGTGCATTTGTTCGACGTCGTGGCAGTGTTGCAACAGTTCCAGCGGCGTAAGCGTGGTCTCAATGGCGATCACCATGTTGAGGAAATCCGGTTGCCCCACAGGCCCGCCCACGGCTTTGGTCTGTACCACCGGGGAGACTCCGAGCAGGCGGATTTCCGGGCGGTCAACGAGGTCGGCGACCGCGGTGGAGAGGGTGTCGTTCCGCTCACCCAGGTTGCTGCCCAAGGCCAGGATGGCTTTCGTGAAACGGGAGGTCATGCACGCTCCCTGTGGACACTGACGGTGACGTCACCGAAGGGTACCTCGATAGGGGCCTTGGGTTTGTGGACCGTGACATCGACGGCGGCAACGTTGAAGCCAGCCAGGATCCCCTCGGCGATCCGTACGGCGAGGGCCTCGATCAGGTTGAGGGGTTCGCCCGTAATGAGGGATGTGATGTACTCGGCCACTTCGCCGTAGTGCGCCGTGAACTGCAGGTCATCGGTTTCCGCTGCCTTGCTGAAATCGGTGTACAGCACCGCGTCGACGACGAACGGCTGTCCGTCCCGGCGCTCGAAGTCGAAGACGCCGTGATGCCCGACGGCGGTCACGCCGGTCAGTGTGATCCTGTCCAAACCGGTTCCTCCCCCTTTGTCCACGAAGCTTAGTGTCTGATGCGTGCGGCAACCTTGACGGCGTCAAGGCTGGGGCCGACGTCGTGGACGCGCACGGCCCAGGCGCCGTTCGCGGCACTGATAGCCGTGATGGCAGCGGTTGCATGATCGCGCTCCTCCGGTGCCGCCGCCTTGCCGGCCACCGTCAGGAGCGTCCCGAGGAAACGCTTGCGGGAAGCTCCAATCAGGACCTTGTGGCCAAGTTCATCCAGCTTGCCGATGTACTTGAGGAGTTGCCAGTTCTGGTCCTCGTCCTTGGAGAAGCCCAGGCCTGGATCCACAATGATTTGCTCCGGTGTGACGCCTGCCGCGTAGAGCTTGTCGCGGACGCCCTTGAGCTCTTCGATGACTTCCTCAACCACATTGCCGTAGTCGGCAAGGCTGTTCATGGTCTCGGCGTCGCCCCGGCGATGGGTCAGGACATAGGGCACTTTGGTGCGTGCAACGAGTTCGGCCATCTCAGGTTCGAGGCTCAGCCCTGAGACATCGTTGATGATCGCGGCTCCTGCCTCCACGGCCGCGGCGGCCGTCGACGCATGCGTCGTGTCGATGCTGACGAGCGCTCCCGCCTTCACGAGTGCCTGAATCACCGGCAAGACCCGGCGCTGTTCTTCTTCCGGGGAGACGGGCTCTGCGCCCGGGCGGGTCGATTCGCCGCCGACGTCGATGATGTCCGCTCCCGCGTACAACATGCGCAATGCGTGGGCGATGGCGGTGTCCGCCGTCGGGTGCTTTCCGCCGTCGCTGAATGAATCCGGCGTGACGTTCAGAATTCCCATGACGAGCGTGCGGTCGGCCGGCAGGTCCGCGAAGCGGGCAGCTGGCCGGGGTTTGCGGAGAATGGGCAGGGGGCTGGTAGCCGGGCCCGTTCCTGGTGCTGCTGCGAGGGAATCCATGGTCTTTGTTACCTTCCGAGTATGAGGCTCATGGCTTCGGCGCGGGTGGCCGGGTCATGAAGTTGCCCGCGCACTGCGCTGGTGACGGTCTTGGCGCCGGGCTTGCGGATGCCACGCATGGACATGCACATGTGTTCGCATTCGACGACGACGATCGCGCCCCTGGGCTTGAGGTGGGTCACGAGCGCTTCGACGATCTGGGTGGTCAGGCGTTCCTGCACTTGGGGGCGGCGGGCATAAATGTCGACGAGGCGGGCCAGCTTGCTCAGCCCCGTCACTTTGCCGTCGTGGGAAGGGATGTATCCAACGTGCGCGACGCCGTGGAACGGCACCAAATGGTGCTCGCACGTGGAATAGAACGGGATGTCCTTGACCAGCACGAGTTCCTCATGGTCGAGGTCGAACGTGGTGGACAGGACATGTTCGGGATCCTGGTGCAGGCCCGCGAACACCTCGGCGTAAGCCTTGGCTACGCGCTTCGGCGTATCCACCAGTCCGCCACGGTCCGGGTCCTCGCCCACCGCAATGAGGATCTCGCGGACGGCCGCCTCGATGCGGGGGCGGTCGACCTTATATGAGTGGTGGCCGTGGCCGTGGCCACCTGATTTTCCCCCGGAGGCGTCGCCAAAGTCGTCACTGGCGGCACCGCTGAAGTCGTCGTCGTCGATGTGAGTCACAGCAGAAAGCTTAGCCTTGATGCGAAACGTCGGTGCCCGCGTCAGGTCCTTGACCAGTGAATGACTCCTGGCTGCCGACTCCCTGCGGGTGCGGGGGCTGGGCGTCCAAAGGCTCTTCGAGACGAGCTGCCTTGGCTTGTTCCTGGGCTTCGCGCTCGGCCTTCTCCGCACGGGATTCCACCGGAGGGATGGTCTGGACCGGACGGGACTCCTTGGAGAGCCATACCTCGCGGAAATCACGCTTGCGGATGTCGCGGAAGATGTGGGCGATCTCGGCCTGGTTCAGCGTTTCGCGCTCAAGCAGCTCAAGGGCCAACTGGTCCAGGACGTCGCGGTTCTCGGTCAGGATGGCATAGGCCTCGTCGTGGGCCTGATCGATCAGGCGGCGCACTTCCTCGTCAACGATGTACGCCACCGAGTCCGAGTAGTTGCGTTCCTGTGCCATGTCCCGGCCGAGGAACGGCTCGCCGCCGCCGGCGCCAAGCTTCACGGCGCCGATGCGCTCGCTCATGCCGAACTGGGTGACCATCTTGCGCGCAGTTCCAGTGGCCTTTTCGATATCGTTCGAGGCGCCCGTGGAGGGGTCGTGGAAGACGATTTCCTCTGCAACGCGGCCACCCATGGCATAGGCCATCTGGTCGAGGAGTTCGTTGCGCGTGATCGAATATTTGTCGTCCTCGGGAACGACCATCGTGTAGCCGAGTGCGCGGCCTCGGGGCAGGATGGTGATCTTCGTGACAGGGGCTGAATTGCGCAATGCCGCTGCCACCAGGGCGTGGCCGCCCTCGTGGTAGGCGGTGATCTTCCGCTCCATTTCCTTCATGACGCGGCTGCGCTTCTGCGGGCCGGCCATGACGCGGTCGATTGCCTCGTCCAGGGCGCGGTCGTCAATCAGGTTGGCATTGGACCTGGCCGTCAGGAGTGCGGCCTCGTTGAGCACGTTGGCAAGGTCGGCACCCGTGTAGCCCGGGGTCTTCTTCGCGACGCCTTTGAGGTCGACGCCGTGGGCCATCGGCTTGCCCTTGGCGTGGACATTCAGGATCTGTTCACGACCAATCAGGTCCGGTGCCTCAACAGTGATCTGGCGATCGAAGCGGCCCGGACGGAGCAGGGCAGGGTCCAGGACGTCCGGACGGTTGGTTGCCGCGATCAGGATGACGTTGGTCTTGACGTCGAAGCCGTCCATTTCGACGAGGAGCTGGTTAAGGGTCTGCTCGCGCTCGTCGTTGCCGCCGCCGATACCGGCGCCACGGTGGCGTCCGACGGCGTCGATCTCGTCAACGAAAATGATGGCGGGCGCATTGGACTTGGCTTGCTCGAAAAGGTCCCGGACGCGCGAAGCACCGACGCCTACGAACATTTCGACGAAGTCCGAGCCCGAGATGGAGAAGAACGGGACGCCGGCCTCGCCTGCGACGGCGCGGGCCAGGAGGGTCTTGCCGGTGCCCGGAGGGCCGTACAACAGCACGCCCTTGGGGATCTTCGCGCCGACGGCCTGGAACTTCGCCGGTTCTGCGAGGAATTCCTTGATCTCCTGGAGCTCTTCGACGGCTTCGTCCGCACCGGCAACGTCAGAGAAGGTAACCTGCGGCATGTCCTTGTTGACCAGCTTGGCCTTCGACTTCCCGAACTGCATCACCTTGGAACCGCCGCCTTGCATGCGGGAGAGCAGGAACCAGAAAAGCACACCCAGCAGGAGGACGGGGATGAGGAGGGAGAACAGCCCGGAGAACCAGTTGTTCTCGACGGGCTGGTCCGTGAAGCCCCCGGATGGCTGGGCGTTGGTGACGGCCTTGACGACGTCCCCGGCTCGCGCGGTGACGTAGAAGAACTGGACGTTCTTGCCTTTGTCCTGGCCATCGATGACGAGGTTGTCTTTCAGCGTCAGGTCAACGCGGTTCTCGGCATCGTAGATTTTGGCCTGGTCCACCTTGCCGCTCTGCGAGAGGATCGCGAGGCCCTTGTCGGTGTCGATACGGGTGGATCCGCCGGGGGCAAGGGTTGCAAATGCCACCAGGAGCAAGCCGACTACGACAACAATCCAGATGCCCGGGCCCTTGAAGAAACTCTTAGCTTTCATCTGTTCGGGGGCTCCGCCCCGTCCCTCCTGGTAGTGCTGCACGGCGCAGCTTCTGCGCGCGTGTGGTGCTGCGTCAGTTTCTAGCTTTACACCGTTCGGAGTGATTCACGCACAGTGAGAGGCAAAAGTTCCCTCTAGGCGTACATGAACACGGAATTCCGGAAGTTCCCGGGGGAAATACACCGTTCTTTCAGGATCCCCGCGCAACGGGTCGAACGCAATCGTCGAACGGTTGCAACTACTGCACGGTACAGACCGGGTTGGCGCCCGCCAGTCCCATGGATGCGTTTGCCGTGGCCAAGGAGGAGACCCACCCCGAGCCGTCCTTCGTCTGCAGATAGACACCGTAGGAGCCCCCCAGCAAACCGCCGAGCACGCCCGACTTGAATTGCGTCGTGTACACGCCTCCGACAGGGCCCGTCGTGGAGAGGTTGGTTCCCAGCACCACGCCTGTCAGATTCGGGAGAAGTCCCCCGTTGGCTACGTAGTAGTTCACGTTGGCGGGCGCCGCATACGCGGTTCCCGCCGGGAATCGCCAGTTGACGGTGATCACGGGGCTGGTCCCGGCGACCCCGGGGCTGAGCGTACACGGGCCGATCATGACCGGCGGGGGAATCGTGAGCGCGTTCAATGTACCGGAGCCAACTTCGGAGGCGGACCAGCTCGCGTCCGTGGTCCCCGTTCCGCCCGGGACCACAAACAGTGCGGCCGCGACCCCGGCCACCGTGAGCAGCGATCGCAGGCGATGCGACTTCGAAGGTGTTGCCATCAGTCCCCACCCGGATCACGGGCGGGCGCGATTCCGTCGGCAGCCGCACGGGCGCCGGCGAGCTTGGACGCGAGAGCCCCGGCCAGGACAGTCCCAAGGCCCAGAAGGGCAAAGATGCCCAGGCGGAAGCCGGTATCCGCGAGAGCGGTGCCGGGAAAGTCGTGCGGCCCGGCTGGCTCGCCGGCGGCGTCCACCCTGGCCGTAATTCTGGTTGAAAGCCCCTGCACGCTGTTACCCGCCGACGGCGAAAGCGTCACCTCAAGCAGCAGTTCGACGCCGGCGGGAATTCCGCCGTCGGGATTTGCAAGACTGGTCGCACCACCCAAGGAGGAAAGCGTCGTCGTCGGGATGACGGTGTTTTCACCGGACCGGCAGACCTCCGCCGCCCAGGCGGTGGTGCAGCTGCGGACACCTACCGTGACGACTCGTGCCGACTCATCCGATGCGGCAAGCTCCATAAGTGGGCCGTCCGCAAGCAGCCGCATCCTCAAATCGTGCAGGGTCACGGCCCTGGCAGTCACCCCGATACTCCATCGGCTGGTAGATCCGGGCGCAAGGACGGCCGGCGGATTGCTCCCCCCGTGTGTCAGGATCAGGTCCGGCCCGTCTGTCGCCGCCGACGCCGGAGCGGAGCAGAGCAGACCCAGCGATACCAAGGCGACCGTCGCCGCGTAACGCCTGAGGCTCCCGTGTCCGATCATCGCCTCGCCTTGATTCGGGCCCGCGGGGCCCTCTCGGGGCGGGGCCACAGCGCCCAGGTCACCAACGCGGACACGGCAACCGTAGTGCCGCCAAGCACCCAGGGGCTCGATGCCCCCGCAACAACGTAGGCAATACCCGGCACCGAATAGAGCACCGTGCGGACTTTGGAGACGGTGTACGGTGCGGGATCCTCCACGGGATTGGCGTCGCCTTTGAGCGTGAGGACGGCCGTGGCGCCGTCGACCATCCGGGAGGATGTGACCCGGTGGGTGACGGGCAATTGTCCCGGCCGGTCCACGGTGACAACGTCCCCTGTCCGCACTTCCGACGCCGGGACCTCGCGGACTATGGCCAAGGATCCAGCAGGGATCCCGGGAGACATCGAGCCGGTCTTGAACATGATGAGCGTGATGTGGAAAAAGACGGCGGCCAACGTCAGGAGGATGCAGATGGCGCCGCCGATCGCCGCGAGGTTAAGCAACGTCTCGCGCACGACGTCGGCGAGGCGCCTGCGGTTGTCGGCCGTCCGTCGTCGGGACCCCACCGGCTCAAGCACCGTCCTCATGAGTCGGACGTTCCCTTGATTTCCCAGGTTGCCGTCACGCTGGCCCCCTGCAGGGAGTTGTCCGCGGAGGCAAGCATCGTGACCTCGAAGCACATCTGGGTGGGGCTCAGCGAGTTCGCAGCCACCGCTGTGGCGGCACCGGCCGTGGTGAGTGGCACCGTCGACGCCGAGGTCCCGACAAGGTAGCTCGCCCCGGCCGTGAACTGGCTCGAGTCGCACGATCCGGACGAGTACCTGACCACGCGATAGGCCAGGGCAGCGGCCAGGGCGGCGTTGTTGTTGCTGGCTCCTTGGAGCGTCAAGGTTCCGGAAAGCGACCCCGCAGTAGTCCGGATCCAGATGGGAGCGTAGTTGACGGTGCTTGGTGACATTCCTGCCGCACTGAATGCCATGGTGGCAGCGGATCCCGACGTGGGATGTGCCAGCCATGCACCTCCTGAGTTGACGGAGGATTCGATCTGGAACGAGCTGGCGGTGAATGTTCCTGCCGCGAACTCGGAATCGTTCCAGGCAGCGAGGGTCAGCGTGCATCCGGCACCGAGGACAAGGCCCCCGGCCAAGATGGCGCGCACACGGAGGAAGCGCTGGCGGCCCCGCTCAGGCCGACGAGTCGCCCTGCGTCCGGTCATCGCGGCTGGTCAGGAGGTGGATGCCGCAGCGAACTGCCACGTGGCCGTGCCGTTTTGCCCTTGGACCAAGCCGGCGGCCGCAGTCACTTTGAAGCAGAGGAAGACCGCGTCACCGGGATCGCTCGCGGGGCTGCCGGGGCTGAGGGTAAACGTGACTCCGCTCAGCGCTCCATTGAGAGCGGTACCCGCCTGCACCAATTCGGTTCCCGTGGTGCTGCTGGAGCATCCGAAGGACGTGGGCTGGACAAGTTCATAACTCAGGTTCGCAACCGACCCGGTGGCGGTGGCTGTATTCACCGTGACAGTGGAGCCTGTAGTGGTGTTGGCCGCCAGCCGCACCGCGAAGGGCGCGTAGACGGTGTCCCCCGGCGCCAGATTGGTCGGGTTGAGGGTGAATGGCAAGGTGGCGCCAGGGGAGGCAGCGTGGTCCGTGTACGACGCGCCGTCTGTGCTTCCTTGAAGATTGAAAGTGCCCGCCGTGAATGTTCCGGTGGCGAACTCGGAATCGTTCCACGCGGCCAACACAACCGCCGCGCCGACCCCCAGGACCAATCCGCCGGCCAAAAGCGCCCGCATCTTTCCGCGCTTTGACATTGAAACTGAACTCGTACTCAAAATGCCCCCCACAGGTCAAGTCAAACGACTAATGAGCTGAACGCTAACACGCAAATCCCCCATTATCGGCAGCCCTCCCCTAATGAGTTAAAAAGAGAAGTCGGCCTCCCAATGGGGCGGCCGACTTCTCTCGCTTTCATTTGCGTCTAGGACGCGAAATGAAAGGCTATTCGTAAACGTGCGGGGCGAGGGTTCCCACAAAGTCCAGGTTGCGGTATTTCTCGGCGTAATCGAGACCGTATCCGACGACGAATTCGTTGGGAATGTCATAGCCGACATACTTGACGTCGATCTCGACCTTGGCGGCCGTGGGCTTGCGGAAAGCGGTGCAGATTTCCACCGAGGCGGTGCCTCGCGATTCGAGGTTGGTCTTGAGCCAGGAGAGGGTCAGGCCGGAATCGATAATGTCTTCGACAATCAGGACATCCTTGCCCATGAGGTCGGTATCAAGGTCCTTGAGGATGCGCACGACGCCGGACGACTGGGTACCGGAGCCGTACGAGGACACCGCCATCCAGTCCATGCTGACATGGCTGTGCAGCGCACGCGCGAGGTCTGCCATGACCATGACGGCACCCTTGAGCACGCCGACGATGAGCAGCTCGCGGCCCTCGTAGTCCTTGTCAATCTGTGCAGCAAGTTCGGCGATCCGTTGCTGGATCTGCTCCTTGGTGTAGAGAACGTGTTTGAGGTCTGCCTGGACGTCGTTTGAATCCACCAATGGCTCCTGTGTTGATGCGTGGGTGCGGCTACTGTTGGGGCGATCTTTGATGCCGGAATACTAGCTTCCCACAGCCGCCGCCTTCGCGGGGAACGGCAGTTCCCCCGGCTGCGGCCTCCCGCTCCAATTCGCTCAGGGATACGCGGTAGACGCTGACGCTACCGGGAAGCTGCACGGGGCCCGCGGATCCCTGGCGACGCAGCAAGCCTTCTGCGGCCTGAAGCCGCCCGTAGCCGGGCTGTTGGCCCCCGACGTCGGCCGCCGCCTTGGCGATCACGCGGAACCTCAGCGCGGGGGACAATTCCCTCAAGCGGTCTTCCGGGAGCCAGACCCCGTCGTCGCTCCGGTTCACGAGGCCCGCATAGCTCTCAGCGGCAAGGTGCTCCAGGAAGTCGGCATCCTGTTGCAGGATCGCTGCGGTGCGGGCGAGTGATTCGGCCACCCCGGGCCCCAGCTTGTCCTCAAGCAAGGGCATCACCTCAACCCTGGTCCGCGAGCGGGCGAAGGCGGGGTCAGCGTTACTGGGATCGTGCCAGGTTTCGAGTTCCTCGACCTCGCAGATTTCGAGCGTTTCGGCGCGGCGAAGCCCGAGGAAGGGACGAAGGAGCTTGCCGCGGGCGGGCCGCATCCCGGCGAGGGAACGCGTTCCCGAGCCCCGGGCCAGGCCCAGCAGCACCTGTTCGGCTTGGTCGTCCAGCGTGTGCCCGAGCAGGATTGCTCCGCAATCAAGTTCGGTGGCGGCTGCTTCGAGGGCCGCGTGCCGGGCGTCCCGGGCTGCCGCCTCGGGACCGAACCCGGTAGCTGCCACTTCCACGGTCCGCAGCTGGACGGGAGAGAGTCCCAGCCCTTCAAGGATCGCCACGGTCCGTGCCGCGACCTCAGCCGAGCCTTCCTGCAGTTGATGGTCAACCACGACGGCGGCTACGCTCACGGGGCGGCCGTGAACGTGGCCACGCCGGGCAAAATAGGCTGCCACTGAGGCAAGCGCCAAGGAATCCGGCCCCCCGCTGCAAGCCACCAGGATTCGCTCGGGATAGCCCGCGGAGGCCAGCGCGTCCTGCAACATATTCCGTGCTTTGCCGACGACCGGCGCCAAACGCCCGGGACGCCGTCGTCCACTGCTTGGAGCGCTTCCAGTGCTTGGTGGGTTTCTACTGCTTGCGCCCTGGCCCGATGTGGTGCCTGCGGTCACAGCCCCATCCGCTCAAGCCACAGCTTGGAGTCGTGGATCTCGGTCTCCGTAGGCAGTTTGTCGGCCGATTCCCAGACCCGGTTGAGGCCCTCCATGCCCGCCACCGCAACCACTTCGCGGACAAACTTGGCTCCGTCGCTGTACTGGCGCATCTTGGCATCCAGGCCGAGGATGTTGCGGATGAACTTCTCGATCACGCCTCGGTCCTTGCCCCGTGCGTTGAAGCGCTGCCTGATGGTCTTCACTGAAGGGACAAGGGTGGAATCGACGGCGTCCATCACCACGTTGGCGTGGCCTTCAAGCAAGCTCATGACAGCCGTGAGATGCGAGAGCGAGGCCTTTTCCTCAGGGTTCTGGAGCAGGTCCAAGATGGCCCCGCGGCCGGGTGTGGCGCCGGTGGAGCGGTCGCGCAGGGAGCGCGCGGCGGCAGTAGCGCGATCCATGATGGAGTCCACATTGCCGATGAGATTGGCGCTGAGGCGCTCGATTTCCTCGAGCATGTGGGTCCGGAGCCAGGGCGCCGCGGCGAACTGCACCCGGTGGGTCTGCTCGTGAAGGCAGACCCAGAGCCGGAAATCGTCGGGATCGACGTTGAGCTCGCGCTCCACGGAGATGATGTTCGGAGCCACCAGCAGGAGCCGGCCCGCAGGCGGTGCTTTCGAGTCCGGGGCGAGCGCGGCGAAGGGATCGTATTGGCCCAGGACTTTGCTCGACAAGAAGGCAAGCACAGCCCCGAGCTGGCTGCCGGTGATGGCGCCGCTCGCGGCCGCCGCTGCCGGTGTCATCGCCGGACCCCGCCGGGAATCCAGCATTTGCTTAAGGGCCGGCTGGAGCATCACCGCAAAACTCTGGGTATTGGCCTTCGCCCACGACGCCCGGTCAACCACGAGCACATGGGAATCGCGGAGATCGCGCGCGGCTTCCAAACCGGTGATGTCATGCACATGCGGTACCGAAATGTCCGCACTGAAGCGCAGGCTGTCCACGGCTTTGCCGATCTGGGCCGGACTCAGTACGGGACCGGGGGGAGCGAGCCGGGCGGCCGTGGAGGCGGCCAGCTCCCAGTTGATGAGGGACTGGGCTTGCTGCTGAGACTCCATACGAACCATCAGAACACAACAGTCTGAATCTGCACCCTTAAGTTCGCTCAGCGGCGAACGCCAGGCAGCGGCAAAGGTCAGCCGGCGCGGCAACCGCATGACGCGAGGGCCGTCGCGGACCTGTCCAGCGCCACTTTGTTCCCCGCCGCGCCCGGCGTCAGCCCGTTGCCGATAAAGGAAAAGACCAGGAGGCGGCCGTTCGCGTCCACCACATAGCCGCTCAGAGCGATCACCGAATTCAAGGTGCCGGTCTTGGCCCGCACCAATCCAGCCCCTTGGGAGGTGGTGGCGTCTGCGTAGCGGTCGCCGAGCGTCCCGGTCAGCCCGGCAACGGGGAACCCGGCGAGGGCGGCACGGAGGCGAGTGTCCGGTCCGGAGGTAATCGCCCGCACCACATCCGCGAACTGCCGCGCGGACACCTGGTTGCCCAAGGCAAGGCCGGACACGTCCGCCAAGTGCATGGAGTCCGTCGCGATCCCCAGTTCCGCCACCTGGGCGCTCACGGCCGCCGTCGCGCCGTCGTTGGATCCCGGCTTTCCAGCGGACAGCGCGGCCATCCGGCCGAATACCTCGGCGAGGTAGTTGTCCGAGGTTTCCAGCATCAAGTCCACCTGCTCGCGGACGGTCGCAGAAGCCACGCTGGCAAGGACGTCCTGCTTCCCTGCCGGAGCGGCGGCGCGTTCCACACCGGGGACCACCGTGAATCCGGCAGCGGCGCCCGCGGCTTGGAGTTTCCCGGCGAAAGCCTGGGCGGCGGTGAGCGCGGCGTCCTGCGGACGCGGACCGGTGGTTGCCCCCGGGCTTGTCCGGGCCGAGTTCAGGGCGAGCGGAAAGATCGGCGCGGTTTCACCGGCAGCGACGTCGTCGAGGCTCCACGCCGGATTCAAAGCCGGACCGGTGAACAGTCCATCGTCCAACTGGACTGTGACCGGACCCTTCACACCGCGATCCTGAAGCGCTTTCGCCGCATCCGCCGCGAGGGTCTCCAGGCCGGCATGGCCAAGCACTTCACTTGGCTGGGACGGGCCGTCGCCGAGCAGGACGTCACCCCCGGCGCTCAAGATGATCGTCGACGGCGAAGGTCCCGTCAGGACCCGCGTGTTGAAGCGGGTCTCCGGGCCGATCGCCCGCAGCGCCGCGACCGCCGTCAGCAGCTTCATGTTGGACGCCGGCACCCGGTTCTTGGCGCCGTCGCGATCGTAAAGCGGAAGTCCGGTCAACGCATCCTCAACGACGCCGGTGAAGTCTCCCCCGCCGTCGGGCGTCAGGAGGGCGTTGAGCTGGCTGGTGACATCGGCCGGCAGCGGGACCGGGGCGGAAGCGTCCAAGGGCGCAACGATCTGGGTGCGGCTCAGTTGCTTGGGGACCTGTTGCCAGGCCGGCACCTGGGGCGCGGGCGCAGCGGCTACCCCGAAGAAGCCGGGTGCGACTCCGAGGCCCATCGGCACGGCCAAGGCCGCGATGACCGCGGCCAACAAAACCAGTGGCAGAAAGCCGGCGACACCCTTCGGTTCCGGCCTCGCGGGCGTCCCGGGTCTGGGCTTCCGGGGCCTGAGAACGGGATTTTCCTGCTGTTCCGGAGAGTGGTTGTCAGCCCCCGCCTCGTTAACGCCCTTCATGCAGCTTTAGTCCTCAAAGTCTTGAATGTCCCCACCGTTTCAAGAAACTTGGGCCTCTCGCTATATCCTCAATAGTAGTCGGCGGCGTCGGCTGCTCTGTTGCCGCGCCCATGCCAATACCGTCAAGGAGCATTCCATGAAGCACGACGTCACGATCGAGATCCCCAAGGGGTCGCGCGTCAAGTACGAAGTTGACCACGAGACCGGCCGCGTCCGCCTGGACCGCGTCCTGTTCACCTCCATGCAGTACCCCACGCACTACGGGTTCTTCGAGAACACCCTTGGCGAGGACGGCGACCCGCTGGACGCACTGGTCCTCCTGCAGGACTTCGACCTTTACCCGGGCGTCATCGTTGAATCCCGCCCCATCGGCGTTTTCAACATGACCGACGATGGCGGCGGAGACGCAAAGGTCCTCTGCGTTCCGGCCGACCCGCGCTTCGACCACATCCAGGAAATCTCCGATGTCAGCGAATTCCTGATCAAGGAAATCGAGCACTTCTTCACCCGTTACAAGGACCTTGAGCCGGGTAAGTGGGTCAAGGCTGAAGGCTGGGCCGACCGCGCCGCCGCCGAAGCCGAGCTGGAGGCTTCCATCAAGCGTTACGTTCCGGTCTCCCACTAGTCCCCACTACCTCCCCACTTCCGACGGCGGCGGGTGCGGTTCCATGCGAACCGCACCCGCCGCCGTCGTTAATGGGTGGGTACCCGACGCGGAACGGATCGGCCCACAATCGCCGGGCACCCGCCGTCGTAACGAGAAGTTGGCTCTGGATTAACCGCTTGAAAGTCAGCTACCTGCCGGTAATGTTTGATCCACAATGTTCACCCTGACCATCAACCAACGCGACAGCCGCGGCGACGGAGACCTCGTACCGCAGCTGCTCAAAGACCTGCGCCACGTCCCGGCGTGCGTGGACTTTGACCGCTCGGTGGAGGACGAAGTCCAGGGCATCGTGGAATTCCCCCATCAGGCCGTGGATTCAGCGCTCATCGCCTTGAGGAGCGGACAGTGGTACGTGGGAATCGGCGTGGGACCGGTCAACGAACCCCTGCCGCAGCAAATCAAAGACGCCTCCGGACACGGCCTGGTCTACGCACGCCGCGCCGTGGACCGCTTGCGGAACGGCAAAGAGCGGGTCCCTGTGGCAGTCGAGGGGCCGATCGCTGCCCTCGCTGCCGAATCGGAGGCCGTGCTGCGGCTCCTGGGGCACATTGTGCAGCATCGGAGCGTTGCCGAGTGGCGCGTCCTGGACCTGCTGACGCCCGGCGTGCGTGGGCAGCAGAAGGCCGTGGCCCAGGAACTGGGGATCAGCACCCAAGCCGTGAGCAAGGCCCTGGCACGCGCCCAATGGGTGGAGGAGCACGCCGCCCGGCCGGCCGCGGCGCGCTTGCTGCAGTTGATCCTCGACGTTTACTGATTGCGTCAGCCCGCGTTCATCCATATTGTCCTCGACACGTCCGTTCTTCCCGGCCTACCTTGAGTCCATGATCTCCAAGCCAAAGCTTGGGCGGCTTCTTCCCGCTCTCAGGCAGGCCGTCACAGGCCACCGACTCCTGTTTGCCGCAAAGACGGCCGTCGCGGCGGGGGTGGCTTGGTACCTCGCGCCGCTCATGCCTGGGACAGCCGCCGCCTATCCCTATTACGCTCCCTTGGGCGTCTTGGTCAGCATGCACCCCACTGTTGCGGCTTCCGCCAAGCATGGGCTGCAAAGCCTGCTGGGACTCGGATTGGGCATTGCCATGGCCTTCGCCGTGACCACGGTCACCACCCCAAACGCGCTGGCGGTGGCCGTCGTCGTCGGCCTGGGCGTGGTTATCGGCGGCCTGCCAAGGCTTGGAAGCGCCTCCGAATGGGTTCCCATGGCGGCGCTGTTCGTGCTGGTCCTGGGTTATTCGAATGCGCAGGGATTCTCTTTCGCGTACGTCCTGCAAATGGCTATGGGCGTGGCCGTCGGATTCGCGGTGAACTGGCTGGTCTTCCCTCCCCTTCATCTTGAAGGCATCGATCCCGCCATCGACGGACACCAACGGGCATTGTCCAAGCAACTCAAGGACATGGCCAGCGCCATGACGGAATCCTGGCCACCGGACCATGAGGAATGGGCGAGCCGCAGCGGCGAGCTCGCACGTACCGCGACCGACGTGCGGGCAGCTGTCCAAGCGGCGAAGTTGAGCGCAAAAGCGAACCCGCGGTCCCGCCGTCGAGCCCGCCGGCTGCCCGCCGACCTGGCCGGTTTGCGAACGCTGGAACGGCTGACCTTTCACGTCCAGGACATCACGGACGTCCTGGCAAGCGTCATCTGGGAAGAGGACGCGGGAACGGTCATTCCGGAGGGTGTCCCGCCAAACCTGGCTGAGGCGCTCGACGACGTAGCAACAGCGATCCGGCAATGGAGGCACGGAGATTCCGGAGACTTCCGGGATGCCCTGGACGAAGCCCGGGACAGTGTGGCAGCACTAAGTGACACCGTTACGGAAGCAGCCGCCGGCCAGGAGTCCGTGAACGCCACCGCATCGGTCGCCATGAGCCTCCGCCGGATCATCACTGTGGTCTCCGACGACGCCTGAGCTAGCGATGGGGTGAACTGGCGTAGCCCCGCTGCGCGGGGCTACTTCAGTTGCGTAGGTTCAGTTGAGCAGGGCTATTACAGCAGGCGACGCAGGATGAGGGCCGCACCGTCGTCGTACACCGAAGCGGTGACCTCGTCCGCGACGGCGATGACTTCCTCAGGCGCCTGGCCCATGGCGACACCGCGCCCGGCCCAGCTGAGCATTTCGATATCATTGCGGCCGTCCCCCACTGCCACCGTGTGGCGCGGGTGCGTGCCAAGCCGCCGGCGCAACTGCTCCAAAGCGCTGGCCTTGGTGACCCCGGCGGCGGCGATATCCAGCCAGGCCGTCCAGCCCACCGAATAGGTGACCCCGGACAGCCCGATCTTGCGAATGGCTGTGGAAAATTCTTCGGCCGTGTTTTCGCTGCTGAACACCACGACACGCACCGCAGTGGCATCGAGCATGGTCTGGAAATCGACGCCGATGGCCTCAACGCCGAAGCTGGCGTCCTGGAACCGCTCCGTGGAGAGGAAGTTCCCATCCTCGTCCTCAAGCGCGTATTTGGCGGACGGAAGCTGCTCGCGAAGAGCCATCAACGCCGGGGCGGGATCGAACGTGGCCTTGTGAATGATCTCGTAGCCTGCGTCCAGTTGGGGGTCGAGCCGCAATGTGACACCGCCGTTGCAGCACACGGCATATCCCCGTTCCAGCCCTATCTGCTCAATGATGGGCAACGTGGCGTTCAACGAACGGCCCGTGGCGATCAGGACGTCGTGGCCGTGGGCTACAACCGCCCTTGCGGCGTCGCGGACACCAGGCGACATGTGGCCATCGTGATCCACGAGGGTTCCGTCGACGTCCAACGCCACCATGAGTTTGTGATTCACATTCCGCTGGTCATCGATGCCAGCGACTGAGGTACCAGTCAAAATAGTCATGCCTCCAGTGAAGCAGACCCCACCCACGCCAGCTAGGACGCAGGCCACAGCAAGGGATTAACACGCGGTGAATACTCCCACGTTGTCCACAGTGTGAATATTAACTTGAGGCCTTGCCGCGAGGCCCTAGTCCGGCGCGCAGAAGCTTCTGCCGAAGACGGCCCGGCTGTACGACTCCCCCACTGATTCGGCCTTCGTGTGGGCCAAGCTCGCGATGCGGAGTGCTCTGTGTTTGGTGGCATCAGCCACGATCCCGTCCAGTGCCCCCGGTTGTGGAGGACCGCTCCACCCCGCCCACTGAGCTACAGAACAGGCAGGACCTCAAGGCCTCCGATGTACTTCTGGAGGGCCTTGGGGACGTTGACCGAGCCATCCGGGTTCTGGTGGTGCTCCAGGATGGCCACGATCCAGCGGGTCGTGGCCAGCGTGCCGTTCAGGGTGGCCACGGCGCGCGTGCCCTTCACTACGCCGTCCTCGTTGACCGCGCGCTCACGGATGTTCAGGCGGCGGGCCTGGAAGGTGGTGCAGTTGGACGTCGACGTGAGCTCGCGGTACGCGTTCTGCGTGGGAACCCAGGCTTCGCAGTCGAACTTCCGGGCCGCGGACATGCCGAGATCGCCCGCCGCGGTGTCGATCACGCGGTACGGGAGCTCAACCTTGGCCAGCATTTCCTCTTCCCAAGCCAGGAGCCGCTCGTGCTCGGCAGCGGCCTCTTCAACCGTGGTGTAGATGAACATCTCCACTTTGTTGAACTGGTGGACGCGGATGATGCCGCGGGTGTCCTTGCCGTGCGAACCCGCTTCGCGACGGTAGCAGGAACTCTGCCCCGCGTAGCGGATAGGCCCGGCCGACAGGTCCAGGATCTCGTCCGCGTGGTAACCCGCGAGGGCCACTTCCGAGGTTCCCACGAGGTAAAGGTCGTCTTCGGCGAGACGGTAGATCTCGGCGTCGTGCTTTACATCGAACCCGGTGCCCTGCATGGTCTCCGGACGCACCAAAGTGGGGGTGATCATCGGGACGAAGCCGGCCTCGATGGCTTGGTCCATGGCCATCTGCAGCAAGGCCATCTCCAAGCGGGCGCCGACGCCGCGGAGGAAGTAGAAGCGCGCGCCGGAGACCTTGGCGCCACGTTCCATGTCGATCGCGCCGATCAGTTCGCCGATTTCCAGGTGGTCCTTCGGCTCGAAGTCCGGAAATTCGCGCGGGGTGCCGACCGTCTTGACCACGACGAAGTCGTCCTCGCCGCCCTCAGGCACGCCGTCCACAATCAAGTTGGGAATGACCCGCAGCAGCTCTTCCTGCTTGGCCTGGGCTGCGTCGGCTTCGGCGGAGGCAGCCTTGACCGAATTGGCCAGTTCCTTGACCTCGGCCAGCAGCGCCTGTTTTTCCTCGCCCTTGGCCTGTGCCACCTTCTTGCCGAAGGCGTTCTGCTCCGCACGGAGGTTTTCGTAGCGGATCAGGGCCGCGCGGCGGTCCGAATCGGCGGAAATGATCGCGTCCACCACGGACTCGTCGGCGCCGCGGGCGCGCTGGCTGGCACGGAACTTGTCCGGGTTTTCGCTGAGGTCTTTTACGTCGATCACCAGACAAGAGTATCGAATGAGCGCGCAGCTCCGCGGCCAATGCCCGACGGCGGCCGGCACCCCCTTCCGCCGTGCACCGCCGCGCCTGCAGCGGGATAGGGTTGAAGCACCATGAGCAACTGGATCCTGTACGCGATTCTGGCTGGGGGCGTGGTCTTCGCCGTCTCCAGTTGGTGGGGCGTGCGCCGGCTCAGGGCCAGGCATACCCGCAGCGCTGTGCATGAAGACGCACACAAGCCGGAAGCCGGTCTGCAAAGGGTGGCCGTGGTCCTCAACCCGGTCAAGGCGAAAGCCGAGGACGCGCGGAGGATCATCCGGGAAGCCTGCCATCTTGCGGGCTGGGACGAACCCCGTTTCTTCGAAACCACCGCAGACGATCCCGGCCATTCGCAAACCAAGGCGGCACTCGCGTATAAGCCCGACGTCATACTCGTCGGCGGCGGCGACGGCACCGTGCGCGTCGTGGCTGAGGCCCTCGCGCACACCAACGTCGCGATGGGCTTGATTCCCCTGGGAACCGGAAACCTGCTGGCACGCAACGTGAACCTGGATGTCAACGATCTGCGGGGCAGCGTCCACACAGCGCTCTTTGGCCACCAGCGCTACATCGACACCGCCCGAATGGCGATCCACAACGAGCTGACAGGCACCTCTTCCGAGCATGCATTCCTGGTGATCGCCGGCATGGGACTCGATGCCGAGGTTGTGGGCGATACCAACGACGGGCTCAAGAAGGCAGTCGGCTGGCTGGCCTACACCGAGGCGGGTGTCCGCCACCTGCCCGGCCGGCGCAAAAAGGTCACCATTGCCATGGACGACGAGCCCGAGCAATCCCGGAAAATCCGAAGCGTCTTGTTCGCCAACTGCGGCCTGATTCCGGGCGGCATCGACTTCATCCCCGGTGCGATGATCGACGACGGCGTGCTGGACGTTGTGGTCATGAGCCCCCGTAGTGCCATCGGCTGGCTCGCGGTGTACGCCAAGATCCTGTTCAAGCACAACCGGAACCTGCCGGTCATGAATTACTACCGTTCGGGCAAAGTGGTCATCAGCAGCAGCGAACCGATGGCCACGCAACTTGACGGTGATCCCTCGGGCGAGGCCACGAAGGTCACCGTCAAGGTGGAGCCGCGTTCTCTCCTCGTGCGCGTCCAATAAACCGGTACTCGTGCAACTACCGGTGCGCGCGCGACGGCGCAACGCGCTATTTGGCGTTCTTCGCCGCTTCCGTTGCTTTGTGTTCTGCCAAGGCTTTGGCGGCTGCGCGCGCTTCCGATTGCTCGCGAATCATCGCCTGTTCTTCCTCAAAGCGCAGCCGATCGGCCCGGTCGGCGTCGTCGCCGTCCCAGTCCTGGTTGTCCGCCTTGGGCTTGGGATTGACGATCATTCCCTGGCCGCTGGTGTCATTGCTATTTCCTGACATGGCCCGCTCCCTCCGTTAGGGGCATGCGTCCATCAATTGTGGATCAAGCAAGCATACGCACAGTTTTATCCACGCGATAGGGGTTGAAGAGTCAATTATCCAACGCTTTGCGAAGCGGATTCGGGCCGGTCAAGCGCCCGGTTCCCCACCCAAAATGGCCCGGACCCAGGCATGCGCGGATGCGAACGCGGCGTCGGAGGTATGCGGAGCCACGAAGGCTTTCTGCTCGTCCGCCCGCGCATAAGACCCCAGGAAGCGGGTGGCCGGGCTGATCCGGTGCAGGCCTGCCAAGGCGTCGGCTACCCGGGCGTCCGACGCGTGGCCGTCGGCGTCGATACTGAAGAAATAGTGACCCAGATACTGGCCCGTGGGCCGGGACTCGATACGGCTGAGGTTGACTCCGCGGGTGGCAAACTGGTCCAGGATTTCCATCAGGGCGCCCGGGCGGTCTTCGGGCAGGGGCACGACGACGGTGGTCTTGTCGGCACCCGTGCGATCAGTCAGTGCGCCGGGACGGCTGACCAGGACGAAGCGCGTAACCGCGCCGGGGTTGTCTCCAATGTTCTCCGCAAGGATATTCAGTCCCGGCCGCTCGGCCGCGACAAGGGGTGCGCAGATGGCGGCGTCATAGTGCACATCACCCTCGAGAAGCCCGACGGCGGCCGCTGCCGTAGAGGATCCCGGCACATATTCCGCATTTGGGATATTTTCGTCGACCCACAGCCGGCACTGGGCCCAGGCATGGCCATGGGTGGAGACCCGGCGGATGTCCGAGATCTTCACGCCGGGCCGGGCAACCAGCACGAACGTGATGGGAACGAGGGCTTCGCGGATGATCCGCAGCTCGGTTCCGGTGGCAATAGCATCCAGGGTGGCGGTCACTCCACCTTCCACCGAGTTCTCGATCGGCACCATGGCCGCATCCGCCTCGCCTTGGCGAACCCTCTCCAAAGCCGTGTTCACATTGGTGCAAGGGACCCTGTTGGCATCGGCCGCTCCGGGGACCTGCAAGAGGGCAGCCTCGGTAAAGGTGCCTTCAGGACCGAGGAACGTGTAGGTGAGCACGGATCCCGACATGTATATATTCCTTAGGTGTTATGCGTTGGGGCTACAGGACGACCGGCTTGAGGCCGTTCTCAGATACCATCGGGCGGCCGGTCTCGAACCACATGTCCATGCCTCCGGCTATATTGGTGGCGGTGTAACCCTGCCCCACCAGCCACTGGACCGCCCGGTAGGACCGTCCGCCCGTACGGCAGATGACATACAAGTCATCGTCAGGATCAAGCTCGTCAAGGCGCGCCGGGATCTGGTCAAGCGGAATATGCAGCGCACCCTCGGCGTGGCCCGCTACCCATTCGTAATCCTCCCGGACATCCAGGATTTTCGCGTCGGCCGGAACATCGCCGACAGGCACGGTCTCGAAATCGCTCACGTGGGTCCCTTCCAGTTGATTCAGATCTCCAATCCAGCCTACCGTTGCAGGGACCGAGACCGCTCAAGGCAAAAGGAGGCGCCATGGCTGCCGACGGGCCCACCATCCTGGCAACCTCCGGTGGCTATAAGTCCGGGCATCGCACCAGGATGGAGTTCGACCTCCTGGTTCACCACGCCGTCGAACTCTCCGGAGTCAGCGGACGTGCGCCGCGAGTGGCACATATTGGGACGGCTTCCGGGGACCAGCGTTGGTTCGCCGCGGAATTGGACCAGGCCGCCCGGGTTTCGGGCTTCGATTTCAGCCACCTGAACCTTTTCACGATGCCCAACTACGGCGATCCCGAGGCCTACCTTTTGGAACAGGACGTGGTGTGGGTCAACGGTGGTTCCGTGGTCAATCTTCTGGCCGTATGGCGCGCCCACGGACTGGACAGCATCTTGAGGCGCGTCTGGGAACACGGTGTGGTGCTGGCAGGGGTGTCCGCGGGCTCGATTTGTTGGTTCCAGGGCGGCACTACGGATTCGTACGGCCCTGAATTGCGCGCTGTGACCAACGGACTGGACTTCCTCCCCTACGCCAACGGCGTCCATTATGACTCCGAGCCGGGCCGCCGCCCCCTGGTCCACCAGTTGGTGGCGGAGGGCGTGCTGGGCGAAACGCACTGCACCGACGACGGCGTCGGGCTCGTTTACAGGGGCACGGAACTTGTGGACGTGGTTGCCGAGGTCAGGGGCAAGGCTGCATATCGCGTCACCGCAACTTCCAGCGATCCGGCCGACAGCGTTGCCGTGGAAGAGCGCTTGGAGGCCCGCTTCCTTGGCTGACATCCACGAGCTCGGCGCGGCCGGGTTGCGCCAAGCCTTGGCCGCCGGCGAGCTCTCGGCAACCGAGGTGGCGGAGCACTTCCTCGCGAGGATCGGACAGCTGAACCACACGCTGGGCGCCTTCGTCACGGTGACGGCGGACCAGGCCATGCTCGACGCCGGGGCCGCGGACGCAGCCTACGTCCGCCGACGCAGCGGTGGCCCCGGGCTTCCCCTCCTGCACGGCGTGCCGCTGGCTTTCAAAGACCTCACGGATGTTGCCGGAGTAGTGACCACCCATGGCAGCGGTGCCCTGGACCGGAAGCCCGCCCCGGAGGACGGAGCCCTTGCCGCAACGCTCAAAGGCGCGGGTGCCATCTCACTGGGCAAGACTCAGGTTCCGGAATTCGGACTTACGGCCTACAGCGAAAACCGCATCGCACCGCCGTCGCGCAATCCATATGCACTGAGCCGCAGCTCCGGCGGCTCTTCCGGAGGCAGTGCTGCCGCGGTTGCGGCGGGCTTGGTTCCCTTCGCGCCCGGGAGCGACGGCGGCGGCTCCATACGTATTCCCGCTGCGGCATGTGGACTCCTGGGGTTGAAGCCGGGCCGCGGCCTGGTGCCGGCCGGCGAGAGCGTCGGGGACGCGGCACGCCTGGTGGTGGCCGGCCCCTTGGCTCGCTCCGCGGAGGATGCCGCTCTCATGATGGACGCCCTGGTCCCTCCCGGAATCCGTCCGGAAGGTGGCTACCTTGCGGACCTTGAGGAACCGCCCGCCGCATTGCGCATCGGCGCGAGCCTGGACAGCCCGTGGTCCACCGCTTTCCCCTTCACCCCGGAGCGGGAAGCCCTTGATGCCTTCGCCAAAGGCATCGCACTGCTCGCGGAGGCGGGCCATTCAGTGCTCGACGCGGAGATCCGCTATGACAATCGCTATCCGGAAGCGTTCACCACCGCGTGGACTGCCGGCGTCGGGAGCGCCCGGATCCTGCCGCAGCGCGAAGCCCTGCTGACCCCGCTGACCCGGACCTTCCGGCGTCGGGCGCAACAACGGAGCGCAGCCAAGGTCAACGAAGCGCTCGGTTTCCTGCGGCAGTTCACGCACGACACCGTCACCCAGTACGCGCAGTGGGACCTCGTCCTGACGCCGTCGCTGGCACAGACGGCACGGCCCGTGGGCTGGTTCACCGGCACAATGCCCGGAGGCGAGCAATGGCCGGCCCCCGACTGGCCAGGCGACGCAGACGACGACTACCGCAAGCAATGCGAGTTTGCGCCCTGGTCCTCCATGGTGAACGTGTGCGGCCTGCCGGCGATCACCGTGCCCGTTCATTGGACCGGCCCGACGCCTGGAACGGGGCTTCCGATGGGCATCCAACTCATCGGAAAACCGGGATCCGAGCTGCTGCTCCTGCGGCTCGCGAGGCAGCTTGAGAGGCAGCAAAAAATGGCGCCCCACCCCAGCAAATAGTTGCTCTAGGCATCTAAATGATGTGACAAATGCGCTCAGTCAATGTCACCATGGATCAGATGAGCACAACTCTAGACACGCGGACGCCCGCCAAAAACGCGGGCGATACGTCATTTTTCGGCCACCCAAAGATGCTGGCCAGCCTCTTCTCCGTAGAAATGTGGGAACGATTCTCCTTCTACGGCATGCAGGGCATCCTGCTTTACTACATGTACTTCACCGCGGACCATGGCGGACTCTCGATCGACAAATCGCTCGCCGCCGGACTGGTTGGCGCGTACGGCGGAGGCGTGTACCTCTCCACGATCCTGGGCGCCTGGTTGGCGGACCGGCTTTTCGGCTCCGAACGGGTACTTTTCGGTTCCGCCATCATGATCATGACCGGCCACATCGCACTTGCCCTCCTGCCCGGGATCCCGGGCCTGGTGGCGGGCCTCGTGCTGGTGGGTATCGGATCCGGCGGCCTCAAGGCGAACGCAACAGCGCTGGTCGGCACCCTCTATGGGGAGAAGGACGAACGCCGTGACGCCGGCTTCTCCATCTTCTACATGGGCATCAACCTCGGCGCCCTCATCGGACCGCTCGTGACCGGCTGGCTGCAGGAAAGCAACGGCTTCCACTGGGGCTTCGGCGCAGCCGCAATCGGCATGGCGATCGGCCTGGTCATCTACGCACTTGGCCGCAACAAGCTCCCGGAAGAAGCACACCGCGTTCCAAACGCCCTTCCGTCAGCACAGCGGAGCCGTTACGGGCTCATCTTCCTCGGCATCGCCATCGTGATCGCCGTGCTCCTGATGACCGGCGTGGTGAATCCCGGCAACCTGGCCAAGAGCATGGCATACGCCGCCATTGTCGCCTCGGTCATCTATTTCACGCTGATCTTCAGAAGCAAGAAGGTCACGCCGTTTGAGCGCAAGCGTGTTGTCGCATTCATTCCGCTGTACATCGCGTCTGCAGCGTTCTGGGCACTCTTCCAGCAGCAGTTCACGTTCATTGCCGTGTACTCGGAGGAAAAACTGGACCGCAACCTCTTCGGATGGGAAATGCCGGCGGCCTGGGTACAGTCCATCAACCCTGTATTCATCATCGTCTTCGCAGGCGTCATGGCTGCCCTCTGGACAAAACTTGGTCCGAAGCAGCCGGGATCCCCCATCAAGTTCGCTGCCGGACTCTTCGTCATGGGACTGGCATTCCTGGCCTTCATCCCCTTGTCCGGCGCAGGAAAAACCCCGCTGCTTGCGCTCGTGGGAATCCTGTTCCTCTTCACCTTGGCGGAACTGTTCCTGTCCCCCATCGGCCTGTCCGTGAGCACCAAGCTGGCCCCCAAGGCCTTCCACACCCAGATGGTGGCCCTGTTCTTCCTCTCGGTGTCTCTCGGCACCGCGTTGGCGGGCATCCTGGCCGGCCTGTACAACCCTGACAACGAATTGCCGTACTTCCTGGGCGTCGGCGGCACGGCGGTTGTGATCGCTGCTGCCTTGGCGGCTGGCTCGCCCGCCATCAAGAAATTGATGGGCGGCGTCCGCTAGTCACGTAACCGAGCTGGACCGCGACGGCGGCCGGTGCGTTCGGCGGGTTTCCCGCCAGGCGCACCGGCCGCCGTCGTTGTCGCTAGTAGTTGTAGTTGTAACGCGAAGCCGTGGCGGCAAAAATCGCGACAAAGACCCAGAAGATGGTCACGGCAACAATGCCCAGGTATCCCAGTACAAGGCCCGCGATGGCCATGCCCTTGCCGGCCGGTTCCTTCCTGAGGGCCATGTGGCCGAGGATCACCGCGGCAATCTGGGGCAGGACGAAGAAGCCAAGGCCCACGAAGACCGCGATCCCGCAGCACATGCTCGCAATGCTCAGGCCCTTCGGCTCGACCGGCATGCCGTAGTAGGCGGGCTGGCCATAGGGACTGGCCGGCTGCCCGTAGCCAGGCGGCCCTTGGGGAGGTTGTTGACCATACGGTGAAGCGGGCTGGCCGTAAGGGCTGGCCGGCTGCTGGCCATAGGGCGGCTGGACGTACTGAGCCGGACCACCCTGGGGCTGTTGCGGCTGTGGCTGGCCGTAGGGGCCGGAAGCCGCCGGCGAGGCAAACGGCTGCTCGCCATACGGGTTCTCACCTGCTTGGGGTGCAGGCGGAATGTACGACGGTGGCTCGTAGCCCTTGGGCGGTTCGTCACCCTCGGGAGCGTTCTCGGGTTTAGCTGGCTGGTCGGTCATGGAATATCCCCCTTGCGAGTCTTTGTGCCCAGCCTACCGCCGAGCGAAGGCGCACATAAGCTCACAGAGCCCCGGCTCCGCAACGCCATGCCGCACTCCGGTAAACGGGCAGTGAATCTTCGTCGATCATGCGGAAATACGAAGTCACAGGCCCCGCAATAGTCGGTTTTCTCTTCTAGCGCACCGGGCGGTCTGGCATGCTGGGTCAATGGCTAGCCGTGCGGGCACTGTTGCCCTTCCCCAGGACCTTGTAGACATCACCGCTCTTCTTGACGCGTACTACGACGTGACGCCGGATCTTAGTGATCCCGCACAACGCGTTGCCTTCGGCACCTCCGGGCATCGGGGGTCGAGCCTCAAGGCCTCATTCAATGAAGGGCATATCCTCGCCATCACCCAGGCGATCGTGGAATACCGCGCCGGGCAAGGCATCACCGGCCCACTCTTCCTGGCCAAGGACACCCACGGGCTCAGCGAACCGGCGCAGAATTCCGCCCTTGAGGTCCTCGCCGCCAACGGTGTCAACGTACTGATCGACGCGCGCCACGGCTACACGCCCACCCCCGCCCTGAGCCACGCGATCCTGAAATACAACAACGAAGCCGGCCCCGGGCAGCCCCAGGCAGACGGCATCGTGGTCACCCCGAGCCACAACCCTCCGGCCGACGGCGGTTTCAAGTACAACCCCCCGCACGGCGGCCCTGCAGACACCGACGCCACCGGCTGGATCGCCAACCGCGCCAACGAGCTCCTGGAAAACGGGCTGCGCGGCGTCAAGCGGATTCCGTTGAACGACGCCCTCAAAGCGGATGGCACGGGCAAGTTCGATTTCCTGAGCAGCTACGTGGACGATCTCCCTTCCGTCCTGGACCTCGATGCGATCCGCACCGCCGGCGTACGCATCGGCGCGGACCCCATGGGCGGCGCATCCGTGGACTACTGGGGTGAAATCGGCGAACGCCACCAGCTCGACCTGACCGTGGTCAACCCCACCGTGGACCCGCAGTGGGCTTTCATGACCCTCGACTGGGATGAGAAGATCCGCATGGACTGCTCCTCGCCGTCGGCCATGGCCTCACTCATCAAGCGCATGTCGGACAGTGCTTCGGCCGGAACGGGCGCCTTCGACGTTGCCACCGGAAACGACGCCGACGCCGACCGCCACGGCATCGTGACGCCCGACGGCGGCTTGATGAACCCGAACCACTACCTCGCCGTCGCGATCGACTACCTATACCGCAACCGCACAGGCTGGAACCCGGAGTCCGTCGTCGGCAAGACCCTTGTCTCCTCCTCCATCATCGATCGCGTTGCCGCGGGGCTGGGCCGCAAGCTCGTGGAAGTTCCCGTGGGCTTCAAGTGGTTCGTTCCCGGCCTGCTCTCGGGCGAGGGTGCCTTCGGCGGCGAAGAATCCGCGGGCGCCTCCTTCAACAAGCGCGACGGAAGCGTCTGGACCACCGACAAGGACGGCATCCTGTTGGCCCTCCTGGCATCGGAGATCACGGCCGTCACCGGCAAGTCGCCGTCGCAGCTCTACAAGGGCCTCACGGACCAGTTCGGCGCGCCCGTCTATGCCCGGATCGACGCCGCTGCGACGCGGGAGCAGAAGGCCAAGCTCGGCAAGCTCTCCGCCGCGGATGTCACAGCCACCACGCTGGCGGGCGAGGACATCACCGCCAAGTTGACCGAGGCTCCCGGCAACGGCGCCTCGATCGGCGGCCTCAAGGTTGTCACAGAGAACGCCTGGTTCGCGGCCCGTCCGTCGGGAACCGAGGACGTCTACAAGATCTACGCCGAGTCCTTCAAGGGAGCCGACCACCTCAAGCAGGTCCAAGAAGAGGCCAAGGCACTCGTGGACGGCGTGATCTCCTAGACCTCGCTAGTTTGGCTCCGCCGGGAGGCGCCACACTTTCAGGATCCGCCGGATCGTGTGGTTGCCTTCCGGCGCCATGTCCACCAGTGCGATCTGATCGAGCACGACGGCGTCACCCGGCTTGGGGCGCTTGCCGTCGTGATGCGAAATGTGCGGACGGTAGTTCTCCATGACGTATCGCGGGGTCGCCGCGCGCCCACCGACACTCTCCATGGCTTCGAACAGTTCCTCATGCAGACCCTGCAAAAGGGGATGGTGTTCCACCAGGCTGACCGGGATGGACCCTTGGTGACCGAATCCGGCGTCGGGCCCCACCGTCAGTTCAGCACCGAGGGCGCCCATCGCGGGGGCCGTCACAAGCTCGCTGAGGCGCGCGGCGACGTCGACACCATCGGAGGGCTCGACGTCGAACCTCAACAGGGTGATGTGCAGCGGCCAGTCACTGCGTGGGAAGACGAGCCCGTCAGCCACGGCTTCGACGAACGCCACGAGAATGAGGTTCCGCATAAGGAAATTTTGCCACCGCGGCGCCCTCCCCCGGCGACGATCAATCCCAAAGGTGAGCGAGCGTCGCTCGAGGACAAACGCCCGCTCAGATATGCCGCCCCAACCACCAACGCCCGCTCAGATATGCCGCCCCAACCACCAACGCCCGCTCAGATATACCGCCTTAAGCGCGAACGCTCGCTCACAAGAGTGAGCGAGCGTCGGCGGAAAAGGCCCTAAAGGTGAGCGAGGGTTAGACGGTGCGGACGACGTCCTCGTACGCGAACTTCGGCTTGGCTTCGCCGAAGGCGTCCGGACCCGGCTGGCCGATGTTGACCACGAGGAAGCTCTTCTGGTCACCGGCGGGGAAGAACTCGGCGTCGATCGCAGCGAAGTCGGCACCGGTCATGGGGCCGGCGGCGAAGCCGAGGGAGCGGACGGCGAGGATGAAGTAGCCGGCCTGCAGGTGGGCGTTGTTGTTGCCCGTAGTTGCGGTGAACTCGGGGTTGGCGTCGTACATGGCCTTCGGGGCAGAGTAGACCGGGAGGAACTTGTCCCACTGCTCGTGCCAGGCGGTGTCGTAGGAGAGCACGGCGACCAGCGGAGCAGAGGCGGTCTTGGCCTTGTTGCCCGGAGAGAGGGTCTCGACGAGCTTGGCGCGGGCCTCGTCCGAACGGACGTAGGTGACGCGCAGCGGCTGGGAGTTGAACGCTGTCGGGCCGAACTTGGTCAGTTCGTAGATGGCCTGTGCTTGCTCGTCCGAGACCTCACCGGCAAAGGAGTTGGCAGTGCGGGCTTCGGCAAAGATGGCGTCGACTGCTGCGGCGTCAATCACTGCTTCTTCGTGGGCGATCGTCATTCGCGTACCTTTCGCTGTGCCCGCAGCCATCGACGGCCGGGCGCTTATGCTTTCCATGGTTGCAACTTCAACTTCCCTCCGCCTCTTCCCGTGAAGCCACGTGACGTTCCACACAGCGGAATCGGCAGGCCGTACGGGCGGTAAGGTTGCACCCGAACAATCACAACTTTCAGGGAAGGCTCCCGCAGATGAGCATGCTCGGAACCAAATGGAAGCTGCACGGCAACGGCAAGACGATCCGGCCGGGACACGTGGTGGCACCCGAGGAGCGGCTGGCATGGCCGCTGACCATCGGCGTCGGCATGCAGCACGTCGTCGCGATGTTCGGAGCCACCTTCCTTGTGCCCATCATCACGGGCATGCCACCGGCCACTACACTGCTCTTTTCCGGCATCGGCACCCTGTTGTTCCTGGTCATCACCAAGGGGCGCGTACCGAGCTACCTCGGTTCGAGTTTTGCCTTCATTGCCCCCATCCTGGCGTCCCAGCAGCAGTTCGGCGTTCCCGGCGCGCTCGGCGGAGTGGTGCTTGCCGGCGTCGTACTGGCGCTCGTCGGCGCGGTGGTGCAGAAGTTCGGCGCTGAGTGGATCAACCGGACCATGCCACCTATTGTCACTGGCGCGATCGTCGCCCTGATCGGCCTCAACTTGGCGCCAGCCGCAAAAGCCAACTTCGATAAGGCCCCCGTCACCGCCCTCGTGACGCTGGTGACGATCATCCTGGTGAGCGTCCTCTTCCGCGGCATTCTGGGCCGCCTGAGCATCCTGGTGGGCGTGGTGGTGGGCTACCTCACCGCCATGACGCGCAGCGAAGTGGACTATTCCAAGATGGACGCGGCGTCGTGGATCGGCCTGCCGCACTTCCAGACTCCGGAGTTCCACCTCGGCGTCGTGGGCTTGTTCGTACCGGTCGTCCTGGTGCTGGTGGCCGAGAACGTAGGGCACGTGAAGTCCGTGGCCGCGATGACGGGACGCAACCTCGACGACGTCTCCGGGCGAGCGTTGATGGCCGACGGCGTCGCGACGGTCCTCGCCGGGTTCGGCGGCGGCTCCGGCACCACCACCTACGCGGAGAACATCGGCGTCATGGCGGCGACGAAGGTCTATTCGACGGCGGCCTACTGGGTTGCCGGTGCCTTCGCCATCCTCTTGAGCTTCTCGCCCAAGTTCGGCGAACTCATTGCCACCGTCCCCCCCGGCGTGCTGGGCGGTGCCGCGACCATGCTCTACGGGATGATCGGCGTCCTGGGCGTGAAGATCTGGGTGCAGAACAAGGTCAACTTCTCCAACCCGATCAACCTGACCACAGCCGCCGTCGCACTGATTATCGGGATCGCGGACTATACGTGGACCATCGGCGAATTGAAGTTCACGGGCATCGCGCTGGGTTCGGCCGCTGCCCTGGCGGTCTATCACGGCATGAAGGGCCTGGCCCGTTGGCGCGGGACGGTTGCCGAGCCGGAGATGGAGACGCCGGGACTGCCGCCGGCGGCCAAAGCAGCGATGAACGCGGCAAAGAGGAGTGGGAAGAAGCGGTAAGGGGCCGCCCAGCGCAATTCATGTGTTCGGCGGGGAGGGCAACCCTCTCCGCCGAACACAACTCTTTAGCCGAACACCGATAGCTATGAGAGGCGCCTACGCACAATATCGCTGACCGCCTTGCCGTCGAAGCGGCCGGCGACCTTTTCGGTGACCGGTTTCATGACATAGCCCATGTGCATCAGGGACAGCTCCACGCCTTCGGCCTTGAGTGAGGCGATGACCTCGTCAACGATGGACTCGACCTCGGCGGCGGTCAATGGTTCCGGCAGGTAGGCCTCGATGACCTCGGCATCCGCAATCTCCGTGGCGGCCCGCTCGGACTCTCCGGCCTCCTCGTAGAGGCGGGCGACCTCGTGATATTGTGCGGCCTCTTTCTGCAACATGGCCGTGATCTGGGCGTCGTCCAAGTGGATCGGCGCCTGTCCGGCCTTCTCACGGGTATCGATCTCGCTCAGGACGTTGCGCGTGGCGTTCAGGGCTACGCGGTTGCCATCCTTCATATGGCTGACGACGTCTGCGTGCAGCCGCTCTTTCAAGGTGGACATGGTGTGCTCCTCGATTCGATGGTGCCGTGCTGGCCGGCTGCCAGCCCGGCAGGCGGTGACGGCGTCCCGGGCGGGGTCGTCGCATCGTGGATGCATGGCAGAAGTCAGAGCCATGCTTTGTAGGTTAATTATCTGCCCGGACGACGCCGAGTAACCCCGCTGGGCATGTCCCTGGGTGGACGGGAGCCTAGACCCCTTCCAGCACCTGGCTCGTGGCCCACGCGAGGTACTTGGCGGCGTTCGCCACGGCGTCGGCAACATCCGGCACGCCGTCCCGACGCTGTGCGACGTCGAGCAACTGCGCCGCGGCCACCACGCCGTGGCCGGCCAGTTCCTCCAGTGTCACCAGGATCCGGCCCGCCACCACAATCACCGGAATTCCATGCCCTTGGGCGGAATCCGCGAGAGCGATGGGTGCCTTGCCGGTCAGCGACTGCGAGTCCATGGATCCTTCGCCGGTGATCACCAGGTCAGAGCCGGCGAGCTGTTCGGGAAGCCCAGTCAGGCCCGCCACCAGGGCGAACCCGCCTTCCAACGTCGCTTGGGTGAAGGCCAGGAACGACGCCGGGAATCCTCCAGCCGCTCCGGCCCCGGGAACGTTGACGTCGTGACCGCCCGCTTCCCGAAGCAGCGACGCCCAGTTGCGCAGGCCGGCGTCGAGCAGCTCCACCGCGTCCTCGTCCGCCCCCTTCTGCGGGCCGAAAACATGCGCGGCGCCGTCGCTGCCATAGAGCGGGTTCCGGACGTCGACGGCGATCCGGAACCTCACCGCGGTCAGCCGCGGATCCAGCCCGGAGACGTCGAGGGATACGACGTCGGCGAGCGAGCCTCCGCCGAGTGGAACCACGTTCCCGGCCGCGTCCAGGGCCTTCAGCCCGAGCGCACGCAGGGCGCCGCTGCCGCCGTCGGACATCGCGGAACCACCCACGCCGAGCACGATCTCGGTGGCTCCGGCGTCAAGGGCGGCGGCGATGAGCTGGCCGCAACCGTAGCTGTGGGCGCGCAGGGCGTTTTCCGGAGTCGGCTCCATGTGTGCCAGTCCAGAGGCTTGCGCCGTTTCGATCACTGCAGTGGCTCCGCCAAAGGCATTTTGCCGGATGGCCCACGCAGCGCCTACCGGCTTGAGGATGGGACCGACGACCGCATTGATCCGCTCTTCGTAGCCCGCCGCCACGGCTGCTTCCAGTGTTCCTTCGCCACCGTCGGCGATCGGAAACTGCGTCACCACGGCGTCCGGATAGACGCGCAATGCCCCCTCGGCCATCGCTGAGGCTGCTTCGGCGGCGGTGAGGGAGCCTTTGAACTTGTCCGGGGCAATCAGGATGCGCATGTTCCCATCCTGCCAGCGGGGCTAAGCTTTTCGCAGATTCGTGCGCGGAGATGTCGAAAACAGCCGGCGCCGTTCGTATAGAGGGTGAGACGCGGGCACGGTGCCGGCGCCACATCCCAAGGAGGAACAGTCATGCCACGTTATCTGCTCAGCATCTACCAGCCCGACGGCCCAGCCCCGGAGCCCGAAGTCCTCAACAAAATCATGGCCGATCTTGACGTCCTGAACCAGGAAATGCGCGACGCCGGCGCCTGGGTTTTCACGGGTGGCCTGCACCCCGCCAGTTCCTCCACAGTGGTGCGTGTGAACGACGGCGAGGTTCTCACCACGGACGGCCCCTTCGCTGAGGCCAAGGAACACGTGGGCGGCCTGTGGGTGATCGAAGCCCCGGACCTGGACGTGGCACTTGGCTGGGGACGCAAAGCCGCCCAAGCCACCACGCTGCCTATCGAGGTCCGGCCGTTCGCGGGCTACCGGGAATAGTTTCCCGTGTTCCATATTTCGGAGATCGCACGAATATTCCGTGAAGAGTATGGAAGATCCGTGGCGGTCCTGGTCCGCGTTCTGGGCAGCATCGACGCCGCCGAGGACGCGGTCCAGGACGCCTTCACCGAGGCCGTGGCGCGCTGGCCCGACGACGGCCTGCCGCCGAGCCCAGCGGGCTGGATCATCACCACCGCCCGCAACCGGGCTATCGACCGGTTCCGCCGCGAGGCCTCCGGTATGGAGAAACTCGTCCAGGCCGCGATCCTGCACGGTCATGAACACAGCGATGAACCCGAAGAGGTGGATACCGTGGAGGACAACCAGCTCCGGCTGATCTTCACCTGTTGCCACCCCGCCATCAACCGGGCCGCGCAAGTGGCCCTGACACTCAAGCTCCTGGGCGGGCTCACCACGGCGGAGATCGCCCACGCTTTCCTGGTCCCCGAGGCAACCATGGCCCAGCGCCTGGTGCGGGCGAAAGGGAAGATCCGCGACGCCGGCATCCCCTACCGGGTACCGAGCGGCGCCGAGCTTCCTGAGCGTTTGAAGTCGGTGCTGGCCGTGGTCTACTTGGTCTTCAACGAGGGCTACGCTGCGAGTTTAGGGGCTGGGCTGGTGCGCGAAGACCTCTGCCACGAGGCTGTTCGCCTCGGCCGGCTCATCATGGAACTCATGCCTGATGAGCCCGAAGCCAAAGGCCTGTTGGCCCTCATGCTTCTGCTCAATGCCCGCCGTGACGCCCGGACGACTCCCGACGGCGGCCTGGTGCTCCTCGCGGACCAGGACCGCAGCCTCTGGGACACGGACCAAATTGCGGAGGGTCAATTCTTGGTCCGGCAATGCCTGAAGATGAACCAGCCCGGACCGTACCAATTGCAAGCTGCCATCAACGCGGTCCACAGCGATGCCCTACAGCCCGCGGACACCGATTGGCGCCAAATCCTGGCATTGTACGGGCAACTTCTGGCGATGGAGCCGACGCCGGTGGTCGCCTTGAACAGAGCCGTTGCCCTCGCGGAGGTGGAGGGACCCGCCTCGGGTCTTGCCGCCGTCGACGTCCTTGAACTGGGCAACTGCTATCTTTTCCACGCAGTGCGGGCGGATCTGCTCCGGCGCCTGGGACGCAACAATGAAGCTGTCTCCGCCTACCGGGAAGCGCAGGAGCGCACGGACAACGACGCCGAGCGAGACTTCCTGGCGTCACGCATCCGGGCGCTCACCACCACTGGCCCCGGACCTGCAGCACCGACTTCAGACCATCCGCTCGGTCGGTGACGATCCCGTCCACGCCCATATCAAGCAACCTGGCCATCTCGGCCGGATCATTGACCGTCCAGACGTGAACCTGCAGCCCAAGCCGATGCGCCCGCCGCAGGAAACCGGGGGTCACAACGGCCAGGGGTCCGTAGCGGACCGGCACTTGGAGGGCATCGACGTCGTGCAGGATCTTCCGCAGCCAGCGCTCGGGAAGAAACGGTCCCAAGAGGGTGAAGGCGGCGTTGCAGGCGATGCCTGCCGAGGACGCCGTGCGACGGCGGAGCAGGCGCAGGACGGCCCGACGCCGGCGATCTGAGAAGCTCGCGATCAGCACCCGGTCGTGGGCGTCGAGTTGTTCAATGACTCCAGCGAGGGGTTTGACGGTATGCCAATCCTTGACATCAATGTTCAGCCGGGCCTCGGGAAATTCCTTCAGGACATCGGCCAAGTGGGGAATTGCTTCGCGGCCACCGATCCGGGCCTTGGCGATCTCGGCGGCACTGAGACTGGAGATGGAGCCATGGGCATCCGTGACACGGTCAAGGGTGTCGTCGTGGAAAAGGAGCACCACGCCGTCGGCAGTGGCGCGGCCATCGGTTTCAAGATGCGTGAAGCCGAGCTCAAGCGCCGCCCTGAATGCCGCGGCCGAGTTCTCAAGGCCATCCGGCGAAAATCCGCGGTGCGCGAACGCAAGCGGAGCGGATTGTCCGTCCGGGCGGCTGAAGAAAGGCAAATTCGGGCTCACACGGGTAGCGTAACCCGGCTGCGCCTCCCGCGAGCCCGTCAGGATTCCTGCCGGACGATCTCCACGCCGTCGCCGCAGTGCACCAGCGTGCGGCCGCGGCCGCCGTCGAGGTTTACCCAGACCACGCTGTGGTCACTCGACACGGCGTCCACCTGGCCGGGGTTCTCAAACCCGGGCGCGAGCTTGACGCTCACGCGGTCTCCGCGGCGCAATTGCTTCCAATGTTCAGCCGGCACTGCGCGGCGAACGGGGGCCTCGGGCCACCCCGTCGTCTTTCTCTTGGCCATCATGTCCCCTGTGATCGGCATCGAATACGACAAGAGACTACGAGGAGTAGTTGAACGGCAGTTGGACTGAAGCTGTGTAATGGGTGAGCGGTCCCAACCAACTAGCAATTGTTGACCCTTCTATAGTTGTCAAGCGTTGCAGGGGGCTGGGCTTGTGGCGTTG
>NZ_JARVRI010000022.1:0-51335 GCF_030209785.1 Arthrobacter sp. efr-133-TYG-120 | reverse complement strand
TCGATTCAGAGGGCATTTGCTGCCAGTTCGCGCTGGGGGGGTGGGTCCTACTTGCGGGCGTAGCCCTCCCACTTGCTGGCCTGGTGCTCGCCGTCGACGAAGCGGATGGTGCCGGACTTGGAGCGCATCACGATGGACTGGGTCAGGACCTTGTCCTTGGAGTAGCGCACGCCCTTGAGGAGGTCGCCATCGGTGATGCCGGTAGCGGCGAAGTAGCAGTTGTCGCTCGTGACGAGGTCGTTCGTGGAGAGGACGCGCTCGAGGTCGTGTCCGGCGTCGATGGCCTTCTGCTTCTCGTCGTCGCTGGTGGGCCACAGGCGGCCCTGGATGACACCGCCGAGGGACTTGATGGCACAAGCGGCAACGATGCCTTCGGGGGTGCCGCCGATGCCCATCAGGGCGTCGACGCCGGTGCCGGAACGTGCAGCGGCAATGGCGCCTGCGACGTCGCCGTCCATGATGAACTTGGTGCGGGCACCGGCTTCGCGGATTTCCTCCACCAGCGGGCGGTGGCGGTCGCGGTCCAGGATCATGACGTTGAGCTGGTTGACCTTGACGCCCTTGGCCTTGGCGATCAAGTGCAGGTTCTGCTTCACCGGGAGGCGCAGGTCCACCATGTCGGCTGCTTCGGGACCCGTGACGAGCTTCTCCATGTAGAACACGGCGGAGGGATCGAACATGGTGCCGCGCTCGGCAACTGCCAACACGGCGAGGGCGTTGTTGATGCCCAGCGCGGTCAGGCGGGTTCCGTCGATGGGGTCGACGGCGACGTCGCACTCGGGTCCGGTGCCGTCACCGACGTGCTCGCCGTTGAAGAGCATGGGGGCTTCGTCCTTTTCACCCTCGCCAATGACAACGACGCCGTTGAAATGGACGGTGTGGAGGAAGGAGCGCATGGCGTCGACGGCGGCGCCGTCTGCCTTGTTCTTGTCGCCGAATCCAACCCAGTGGCCGCCCGCAATGGCGGCAGCTTCGGTAACCCGGACAAGTTCGAGGGCCAGGTTGCGGTCCGGCTCATCGGTCCCGACGGCGAGCGCCGGCGAAATCGTGGAATACTTCTGGGACATTGGCGCTGGAGACACGTGAACCTCTTCTTCGATGACGCGATTCGTGGGACCAGGAATGGCTGGGCTTGGCGGCCTGAATGATTCCTCTAGAAGAGATCATAGTCGGGGCGGGGTGGCGCGGTCATCGGATGACCAACTCCCGGAACGCCCCTTGCGCGGACCGGCCGATGTGTATTAGCCGCTTGGATAGGAGACTATTGAAGCGTGAGTGAAACGCAAGACAAAGCAATTGCCGCCGCCCCCTCCGACGGCGGAGGCACGGGCGCAGCTGGCGCCGACGACGCCGGTCAGCCTGCGGTGAAGCCCGTTATCCCGGCGAAAGCAGCCAAAAGGGCCAATGCCTCGGTGATTGGCATGCTCATCGCGTTGCTCCTCTGCGTGCTGGCGTTCCTGCCGATTGTGCTCATGAATCCGGCGCCAAAGAGCAATGGTTACAAGCCCAACGTCGATGTGGCGGCAACCGCCGCCAATGCGAAAGATGTGGCCGGTTTCACACCGGTGGCGCCGGATACCGGCGACACATTTAGTCCGAACTACGCCCGCTGGTCATCCGGAACCGGCGATGGCGTGCCCACGTGGGAGGTCGGATACGTCACTCCCAAGCAGGCCTTCATCGGCATTGTCCAGACCCGCAAGGCCAACCCAACCTGGATCTTCCAGCAGACCGGCAGTGCTCCGGTTACCGGAACGCGCAGCGCCGGCGGCCACGACTGGGAGCTCCACGACACGGCCAAGGGCAACCGCAGCATGGTCCTGAACTACCGCGGCACCACGATCATCCTGAGCGGCGGCGCCGGCCTGGACGAGTTCTCCACCTTGGCCACCGCAGTGGTCAAGGCGATGGACGCAGCTCCGGTCGCTTCGGCGGACGCGAGCACGAAGCCGGGCGACACAGTTTCGCAGCCTGGCACCACAAAGCCGTAAAGTAGCGCCGTGGCTACCTATCTGACTCCTGCACTTGCCTGGCGCCGTCTGCGCGAAGGAAACGAACGCTTCGTCGCCGGGGAGTCCATGCACCCCAACCAGGACGCTTCCCGCCGGCATTCCCTGGTGGAGGACCAGCACCCCTTTGCCGTGATCTTCGGTTGTTCTGATTCCCGCCTGGCCGCCGAAATCATCTTCGACCTCGGCCTGGGCGATGCCTTCGTGGTCCGCACCGCCGGTCAGGTGATCGACGACGCGGTCCTCGGTTCGCTGGAGTACAGCATCTCCCAACTGCATGTTCCGCTCATCGTGATCCTTGGCCACGACAGCTGCGGCGCGGTGACCGCGACGAAGAGTGCCGTCGAGACCGGTGAAATGCCGGCAGGTTTCATCCGTTCCCTCGTGGAGCGCATCACGCCTTCCGTCCTCACCGCAATGCGCAACGAGCAGACGGACGTCAACGAGATGGTGGTGGAGCACGTGAAGCAGACGGCCCGCCGCCTTGCCGACAGTTCCCGTGTGATTTCCGACGCGATCGACGACGGCCGGGCCGCCGTCGTCGGGCTTTCCTACAAACTGGACGAAGGCCGCGCGGCGCTTGTTTCCGGGATCGGCAAGCTCTAGGCCGGATGCCGGGCCGCCCCGAAGGGGCGGCAAGCGGCGGCCGTAGCTTTGTTCCACCGGTTTTCGGTCAAGCGGCTGCTCGCCATAAGCTAGCCCCATGACTTCCACTCAAGAATCCAACACGGCCGAGTTCCGTATTGAACATGACACGATGGGCGAAGTTCGCGTTCCTGTGAACGCCTTGTACCGCGCCCAGACGCAGCGCGCCGTGGAGAACTTCCCGATCTCCGGCAAGACGCTTGAGCGCGCGCACATCGAGGCCCTGGCCCGCGTCAAGAAGGCCGCGGCCCTGGCGAACGCTGAACTTGGGGTGCTCGACGGCGAGCTCGCCGAGGCCATTGCCAACGCTGCCGATGAGGTTGCCGCCGGAAAGTACGACGGCGATTTCCCCATCGACGTCTTCCAGACCGGTTCGGGCACGTCCTCCAACATGAACACCAACGAGGTCATCGCCGAGCTGGCGACGCGCGCCCTCGCGGCCGCCGGGAGCGACAAAGTTGTCCACCCGAACGACCACGTCAACGCTTCGCAGTCCTCCAACGATGTCTTCCCGACGTCGGTCCACGTCGCCGCGACGTCGGCCCTGATCAACGACCTGATCCCGGCCCTCGAGTACCTGGCTGCTTCCCTGGACCGCAAGGCCGTGGAGTTCAAGGACGTCGTCAAGTCCGGCCGTACCCACCTTATGGACGCCACCCCGGTGACCCTTGGCCAGGAGTTCGGCGGCTACGCAGCGCAGGTCCGTTACGGCGTCGAGCGCATCAACGCCGCCCTCCCCCGCGTCGCCGAGGTCCCCCTGGGCGGCACCGCGGTCGGCACCGGCATCAACACCCCAGAAGGCTTCCCGGAGCGCGTCATCGAGCTGCTCGCAGCCGACACCGGCCTGCCGCTGACCGAGGCACGCGACCACTTCGAAGCGCAGGCCAACCGCGACGGCCTCATCGAGGGCTCCAGCCAGCTGCGCAACATCGCCATTTCCTTCATGAAGATCAACAACGACCTCCGCTGGATGGGCTCCGGCCCCAACACGGGACTCGGCGAGATCTCCATCCCGGACCTCCAGCCGGGTTCGTCGATCATGCCGGGCAAGGTCAACCCGGTCATCTGCGAAGCCTCGATCATGGTCTGTGCCCAGGTCATCGGCAACGACACCGCCATCGCCTGGTCCGGTACCAACGGCGCCTTCGAGCTCAACGTCGGCATCCCCGTCATGGCTGCCAACCTGCTCGAATCCATCCGCCTCCTGGCCAACACCAGCCGCGTCATGGCCGACAAGATGATCGACGGCATCACCGCGAACGTCGAGCGCGCCCGCTTCCTGGCCGAGGCTTCCCCGTCCATCGTGACCCCGCTGAACAAGTTCATCGGTTACGAAGCAGCGGCAAAGATCGCCAAGAAGGCCGTTGCGGAGGGTTTGACCATCCGCGAAGCCGTGGTCTCCCTGGGTTACCTCGAGCGCGGCGAACTGACTGAAGAGCAGCTCGACAAGGCCCTCGACGTCACCACCATGACCCGCCCGGCCCACAAGGCCTAGTTTCTCGCCAGCCCGACTGGCCAGCCCGACGGCGGCCGGCACCTTCCCCACGGAAGGCGCCGGCCGCCGTCGTCGTTTCTGCCCGCATAGGATTTCTTGCACTTTCCAATCAAAAGTGCAAAACTTTACTCTGTGGAAAATAGTGCAATTAACGACGGTGGACTCCGGGAGCGCAAGCGCGCTCAGACCCGCTCGGCGATCTCCGCCGTCGCGCGGTCCTTGACGGCCCAGCACGGACTCAACGGCTTCACTGTCGAGGAAGCCTGCGAGCAGGCCGGCATATCGCGGCGGACCTTCTTCAACTATTTCCACACCAAGGAAGACGCAGTGATCGGCTCGTTCTCCGACGAGCTTCCCGAGGACGCGCTGGAAGCCTTTAACCGCAATCCCGATCGTGCAGCCGGCACGATCTCCGGCTCGCTGCTGTCCGCCCTGCGGCACTTCACCCTGGCGGTCCTCGAGCGGTCCACCGTCAGCCCTTCGGAGATCCGCCAGCTCATCGCCGCAGTCAAGGCCGAGCCCCAGCTCCTTGGCCGGTTGACCCGTGAAGGCGAAGTCCGCGAGCGCCAATTCGCAGAGCTCATCGCATCCCGTGAAGGCCTCGCCGCGGACCATGCCGAGATCGTCATGGCCGCGGCGGTCTTCGGCGCCGTCACCAAGAAGACAAGCCAACAGTTCTTTTCCGAAGAGAACACCGAGCCCTACCGCGAACTGCTGGACCGGAACCTCCACGCAGCCCGTACTCTCTTCGCCCAAGCGCTGGACACCCACCCCGTCGAACCCCAGAAGGACCAACCGTGAGTACCACCCTCAAGACCAAAGCGGCCGCACCGCTGCTCTTGACCCAGAGAAGGATCTGGATCATTTTCTCGGCGCTCATCGCCGGAATGCTGCTCTCGAGCCTGGACCAGACCATCGTGTCCACGGCCATGCCCACGATCGTCGGCAAGCTCGGCGGCGTGGAGAACCAGGCCTGGATCACCACGGCCTACTTGCTGGCCACCACCATCGTCATGCCGATCTACGGCAAATTCGGTGACATCCTGGGCCGGCGGAACCTCTTCCTCATTGCCATCGGCTTGTTCACCGCAGCTTCCATCGGTTGCGCCTTCGCCACCGACTTCTGGGGTTTCGTGATCTTCCGCGCCATCCAGGGCCTGGGCGGCGGCGGCCTGATGATCCTGTCGCAGGCCATCATCGCGGACATCGTGCCTGCCAAGGAACGCGGCAAGTACATGGGTCCCCTCGGTGCCATCTTCGGCCTCTCCGCCGTGGCCGGCCCGCTCCTGGGCGGCTTCTTCGTCGATCACCTGACGTGGGAATGGGCTTTCTACATCAACATCCCCGTCGGCATTGCGGCGTTCACGATCGCCTGGTTCACGCTCACGCTGCCGAACAAGAAGGCCGAAAAGCGCATCGACATCCTGGGCGTGCTGCTGCTGTCCGCTGCCACGGCCTGCCTGATCTTCTTCACCGACTTCGGCGGCAAGAAGGACCAAGGCTGGGACTCCCCGCTGACCTGGGCCTTCGGCGCCGGCATGGTGCTTGCTGCCTTCCTCTTCGTCCTTGTGGAGCGTAAAGCCGAAGATCCCATCATTCCGTTGAGCCTGTTCAAGAACCGGATCTTCATCAACGCAACGGCCATCGGCTTCACCCTGGGCTTGGGCATGTTCGCCGCTATCGCCTTCGTGCCGACGTTCCTGCAGATGTCCTCCGGCACCTCGGCCGCCGTCTCCGGCCTGCTTATGCTGCCGATGATGGTTGGACTCATGGGTACGTCGATCTACTCCGGTATCCGCATCTCCAAGACCGGCAAGTACAAGATGTTCCCGATCCTCGGAGCGAGCCTCACGATCGTTGCCATGTTGTGGCTCACGACCCTCGCGGCGGCAACTCCGATCTGGGTCATCTGCATCCAGCTGTTCATCTTCGGCGCGGGCCTCGGCTTGATCATGCAGGTCATCGTCCTCGTGGTGCAGAACGCCGTTCCAGCCGAGCAGATCGGCACGGCAACGAGCACCAACAACTACTTCCGCGAAGTCGGGGCTTCGTTGGGCGTCGCCGTCTTCGGCTCGATCTTCACCACGCGGCTGGCCGAGTCCCTCACCAAGGCATTCACAGGCGCGGGTGCTTCAGCCTCACAGGCCGCACAGTCCACCAGCAAGCTTGACCCTCAGACGCTGGCCCAACTGCCGGTCCAGGTCAAGGACGCCATCGTCAACGCCTACGCCGATTCACTGGCACCCGTGTTTTGGTATCTCATCCCGTTCATCGCCATCGCCCTCCTCCTCGCGATCACCCTCAAGCAGATCCCGCTCTCCGACACCGCCGGAATGGTGGCCCGGGGCGAGGCTGTCGGGGGCGCCGAGGCCGAACGCCTTGAAGCCGAACGCCTCGGAGGAACCCCCGAGGGTTCCGCCGAGGGTTCCGGCGAGGGTTCCGCCGAGGGGTCCGGCGAGGGGTCTCGCGCCGTAGACGCTGTTCCGGAGTCCGGCCCGCTGGGGGACAAAGACGGCGAGCTCGCCCGGCGCTGAGCCCGGGACATGCCCGCCCTTGGCTCGGACCAGTGGACATATGGGGAATCTGTCCACTGCCGGGACGCAAGGCCGGGCATGTCCTCCGGGCCGAGCATCTGGCTTAGGCTGGAACGCATGAGTTCAGAGCCCGAAGAATCCGCGAACATCAGCCCGGCCGTTCGATGGGGACTCGGGGCAGTCCTTTTCGGCCTCCTGGCCGTCTCGATAGCCTCCGCCAAGGGCGAATGGTGGACCATCGTCGGCGCTATTGCCTGTGGTGCCGCCGCATGCCTCTTCGCTGCCCGCGCGATCCTCGCGGCTCGTCAATCCCGCTGAAATGCGACGGCGGAGCCTGGCTCCAGCGCAAGCCGGATGGTTTCGCGGTGGCCGGCACTGATCTCAGGCAACTCGTCGAGGGCAAACCAGCCGACGGCGATTGACTCGTCGTCGTTGACGCGGGCCTCTCCCGAGACATAGCGGCATTTGAAGGCAATATCCAGGAAGTCGCACACGTCTCCGTTGGGATACGTGACCGGGCCGATCACGCCCACCGCCAGGATGCGCTCGGTTTCGGCCACAACTGCAGTCTCCTCGAAGATCTCGCGGAGCAAACCGGGGGCCGGATGCTCCCCGGGTTCCAGCATTCCGGTGATCAGGGTCCACCGGCCATTGTCGGCCCGTTGGCACAGCAGGACCCGGTTCTCGTCGTCCAGGACCACGCCCCGGACGCCGGGTAGCCACAGCGGATCGTTGCCGATCTTCTCGCGGATTTCTCGGATGAATTCCGGGACCGGCACGGCCTAGCCCGCTTCCGTTGAATCAGCCATAACCAACACGAGCTCTGCCTCCGCTTCCGGATCGGATCCGCCAGTAGGGCGAGTATCCCACCGGCGATGCCCGAATGACAGCGGGCAAGGCGGCTCAAACGGTCGCTTCTCGCTCCGTTTGCCCACAGCTCTCCTCACGCCGGCAGGGCAAACATGGCCGCAGCGGCACCGGCCAGCATGAACGGCCCGAACGGTATCGAAGATTTCAAGGTTCCCCGCCGGGCAGCAAGGACTCCCAGGCTCCACAGCCCACCGAAGAGGAACGCCGCAAATGTTCCGGCAAAAACATGCGCCCAACCCAGATAGCCAAGGTAAAGGCCGAGGACGCCGGCCAATTTGACGTCGCCGAAGCCCATCCCCGGCGGGTAGACCAAGCGCAGGATGAAATAGAACACCCACAGCACGGCTCCCCCGGCCACGATTCCCAAGGCAGGCACCCCGAGGAAGGGGGCACCGCCGTCGGGCGCTGGTCCAGCCGCTCCCCCCGCCAAGGTGACGGCCACCGCAGCGCCGAGCAGCAACGCACCGGCGATGGCATAGGAGGGGAAGACGATCCGGTTGGGCAAGAGGTGGTGACGGACGTCGATGACCGTGAGCCGGGCAGCCATGACAGCAAAGTACACACAAGCTGCGAGCAGCAGCCAGAAGGCCGGGAAACTGGTCCCCCATAATTCGCCGAGTCGTCGGATCACCCTCGGATGCTATCGGTTTTCTCAAACCTTCGCCGGTTACGCACGCTTAGACTGTGGATATGGGGCGTTACAGTGCAGAAATCCAGGGCAGTCCGGATGCCGACATGTCCTCCACCTTCCGAAACCTCTGCCGCTCCTCCCCGTGGAAATGGACAAGCCTCAGGTTCGAATACCTGGACAGGCCGGGCAAGGCGGATGCCACAGTGCGCGCCTGGTTGCGCCGGCCGGGAGCGCTTCGGCTCGAAACCGTCGACGGTGCGTTACTGCATAGCACCACGGGCATCAACGACTCCCGAGACGGGCTTTACCTTGGTTCCAAGCGCAAGTCCTGGCTATTGCCGGCCCACTTGGTCACCCCCGTTTATGACTCCGCGGGCTTGGTCCGCCGACGCCCCGAAGCGGCCTACGGCGAACCGTCGTTCGGGAACGGTCGGCTCGCTGCAGCCCTTGATCCTGTCGAGCTCGCCGGTAATGCGCCAGTGCCGATGGAGTTTCCCGAGTCCAACAGGGTGTCGTTCGGCGCCATTCGGGAAGTGGAGCACGAGGGGCGTCCGGCGCTCGAAACCATCGCGACGCCGGGATCCAGCTACGTGGCTGCTGATGCGGCAACGCCGCTCTGTTTCCCTGGGCGCACGCTGTTGCGGGTGGACTCGGGAACGGGTGTGTGCGTTTCCAGCCAATCGCTCGACGGCGATACCACCGGCCACGGGCATTGGATGCGGATCCTGGGGGTGGACGAATACATGCTGGACGATCTGTTCCTCGCCGAATCGATGAACCTCACCGACGTCCGCAAGCACATCAGTTGGGACATCGGTCCCCGTGCATGAGCGCGGCCCCGCCCTGGAACGCTAGCTCACGTATATCGGGTTTCCGGCCGACGCCCGCTCACCTATATCCGGTTTCCGGCCGACGCCCGCTCACATGTATCCGGTTTCCGGCCGACGCCCGCTCACATATATCGGGTTTCCGGCCGACGCCCGCTCACATGTCCGCTAGGCTTCCCGGATGAATGAGCTAAGCGCCATCTGGCCCTTCTTCGGCCTCATCCTGACCACACCCCGCTTGGAGTTGCGCCCCATACAGGACGCCGACATCCCCGCAGCCGTCAAGGCCGCCCTCAGCGGCATTCACGAGCCTGGGAAGTCCCCCTTCAGCAACCCCTGGACGGAACTGCCCAAGGATGAGTTGGGTGCCAACATGGCCGGGTGGTATTGGCGCTGCCGTGCGGGAATGGCTGCGGAATCATGGACGCTCCTCCTCGGCATCTGGCATAACGACGAGTTCATTGGCTGCCAGGATATCGAGGCGAAGAACTTCGCATCGTTGAAGACCGTCTCCACCGGCTCCTGGCTCAAGAAAGGCGCCCAAGGCCTAGGCCTTGGCAAGGAGATGCGCGCGGCCGCCCTCAGCTACGCCTTCGACTACCTGAACGCCGAAGTAGCGACATCCGAAGCTGCCATTTGGAACAAGGAATCCTTGGGCGTTTCCGCCAGCCTCGGCTATGAACCCAACGGCATTTACCGCGACCAATGGGGCACCGACGTCGTGCAGGTCCAACGAGTTCGACTCACCTCGGGCTCCTTCACCCGACCCGATTGGAAGCTAAAGGTGGAAGGCCATGAAGCCGCAGCACAGTTCCTGGGTTTGTGAGCGAGCGTCGGGGGAAAACCCGACATACGTGAGCGAGCGTCGGGGGAAAACGCCACATACGTGAGCGAGCGTCGGGGGGAAAACCCGACATACGTGAGCGAGCGTCGGTGAGAGAGCGACAACGATCGACGCGCGGAGGGCCGTGGCCAGGCGAACCTGGCCACGGCCCTCCGGACAACAGAGGCCGAGCCTTAGATTTCGGCCCCTTCAAGCAGCTCCGTCACGAGGGCTGCGATCGGCGAGCGCTCGGAGCGGGTCAGGGTGATGTGGCCGAAGAGCGGGTGCCCCTTGAGGGTCTCGACGACGGCGGCAACGCCGTCGTGCCGGCCGACGCGGAGGTTGTCCCGCTGGGCGACGTCGTGGGTCAGGACGATCTTGGAGTTCTGGCCGATACGGCTCATGACCGTGAGGAGCACGTTCTTTTCGAGCGACTGTGCCTCGTCCACGATCACGAAGGCGTCATGGAGCGAACGTCCGCGGATGTGGGTCAGCGGCATGACTTCCAGCATGCCCCGGTCCATGACTTCTTCCACGACTTCCTGGCTGACGAGCGCACCGAGAGTGTCGAAGACCGCCTGCGCCCAGGGGTTCATCTTCTCCGCCTCGGAACCGGGAAGGTAGCCAAGTTCCTGTCCACCCACCGCATACAGGGGGCGGAAGACGATCACTTTGCGGTGCTCCCGGCGCTCCAGGACGGCCTCGAGTCCGGCGCACAGGGCCAGGGCCGACTTTCCCGTACCCGCGCGGCCTCCGATCGAGACGATTCCGACGCTGGGATCCATGAGCAGATCGATCGCAAGCCGTTGCTCCGCCGAGCGGCCGTGCAGTCCGAAGACATCGCGGTCCCCCTTGACCAGCCGCACTTGCTTGTCCGCGCCGACGCGTCCCAAGGCGGAGCCCCGGTTGGAAAGCAGCACCAGTCCCGTGTTGACGGGCAGCTCCGCCGCCGCCGGGATGAACACCGGTTCATGCCCGTACAGGGTGGTGATTTCGTCCTCGCTGGCTTCGATCTCCGCCATGCCGGTCCAGCCGGAGTCCTTGACGAGTTCATTGCGGTATTCGTCCGCGAACAGCCCCATCGCGGAGGCTTTGACGCGCATCGGAAGGTCCTTGGAGACGACCGTGACGTTGCGGCCTTCGTTGGCGAGGTTCTTGGCGACTGCCAGGATGCGGCTGTCGTTGTCCGGGCCACGGAATCCTGCCGGAAGCACTTCGGTGGACACATGGTTCATCTCAACGCGCAGCGTGCCGCCGTCGGTTCCGATCGGGATGGCTTGATTCAATCCGCCATGCTCGATGCGCAGGTCATCCAGGAGCCTGAGGGCCTTGCGGGCGAAGTAGCCCAACTCGGGATCGTGGCGTTTGCCCTCCAATTCGGTGATGACCACGATCGGGACAATGACTTCGTGCTCCGCGAAGCGCAACAGGGCGTGCGGATCGGAAAGCAAGACGGAAGTGTCAATCACATAGCTCCGGCCAGTCGGGGTCCCGGACTGTGCAGTCCGCCCGCTGTTGGCCCGCTTGGTGCGAGAGGTAGCTGAACTTTCCCCGTCTGAAACGACTACGGGCAGTTGCTCAGAAATAGCCACATCGACTCCAGCCCCGGGCGAACCCGGCTTATTCGTGAGGCGGCTCGGCCGGAAGGCCGGGCGCGGCCCCCCACGTAACTGGTGCGATGATTCGCTCCATCTACTGGCCTCCCCGATCAGCAGGCGGTTTGCCTACTGATGGGATTAACGTATTCCCGTGCGATTACATTTCCGGTTAGCCCAAACGGCGATTCGTGTAGACAACATGTGAACTTCCCGTAAACGGGAGCGCACCGGAAGTCACCGAGTCAGGAACCGAAGCGGCGTTGGCGGCCGGCGTAGTCCCGCAGGGCCCGCAGGAAATCAACCTTGCGGAACGCGGGCCAGAGTGCCTCGCAAAAGTAGAACTCGCTGTAGGCGCTTTGCCACATGAGGAAACCTGACAAACGCTGTTCACCTGACGTGCGGATCACCAGATCCGGGTCCGGCTGGCCTCGCGTGTAAAGGAAACGCGAGATGTCGTCCACTGAGAGCTCATCGGCCAGCTCGGTGATGTCGCGGCCGTGCGCGACGGCGTCGTGCAGCAGTTCCCGTACGGCGTCAACGATCTCGCGCCGTCCGCCGTACCCGACGGCCACGTTCACATGGAGCCGCTCGCGGATCGGCGTGCGGGCCGTGAGCTTGTTGAGCCGCTCGGCGAGGTAGTCCGGAAGGAGCTCCGGCGCGCCCATGGCGTGGACCGAGATATCGGCGTCGTCATCCAAGCGGTCGAGGGTATTGGCGATGATTCCCATCAGCAGTTCGAGCTCTTCGCCGGAACGGTTCATGTTGTCCGTCGAGAGCATGTAGAGAGTGACGACTTTGACACCGAGTTCCTGGCACCAGCCGAGGAATTCGTGGATCTTGTCCGCGCCTGCCTGATGGCCTTCGCTGGTCGGAGCGTTGAACTGCCGCGCCCAGCGGCGGTTGCCATCCACCATGACGCCGATGTGCCGGGGAATCTTCTCCCGCTCGAGCGAACGGAGCAGTTTGCGCTCGTAGAAGCCGTAGAGGAAGCCGGGCCACTCCATCCGGACACTCACCTGACTTCCTATGAACAGCACGTTAAAAGCGAAACAAACGACGACGGCGGCCGGTCCGCTTGGCAGCCGGCCCCCAGCCAAACAACTATCGACACCTCCGGACCGCTGCCGTAGGCGCACCACCAAGGCTACCTTCCCAAGGCGGGCAGCCGGCACACCTGAACAGCGGAAAGCGATCGCAAAGGGCGCTACTCGGCAGTAACTTATCCAGGCGCGGGTTACGCTTTAACGATGTCGGAGCTGCTCACAACCAAGCCGAGGTGGCGCGGCTGGATCCATGCTGTGGCCACGCCTTTCGCCGTCGCGGCAGGGATCGTCCTGGTGACATTGGCGCCAACGACGGATCGCAAAATCGCCTCCGCCATCTACGCCTTGACGGGTGTGCTGCTCTTCGGCGTGTCCGCGGTCTACCACCGCGGCAATTGGGAGCCGAAGACCAGGATGGTCCTCAAGCGCCTGGACCACACCAACATCATGCTGGTGATCGCGGGCAGCTACACGCCCCTCGCATGGTCGCTGCTGGAGCGTCCCAAGGCCGTCCTCCTGCTGTGGGTGATCTGGTCCGGTGCACTGCTGGGAGTGCTTTTCCGGGTTCTCTGGACCGGCGCTCCACGTTGGCTCTACGTGCCCACCTACGTCGCGCTGGGCTGCGGGGCATTGTTCTACCTGCCGGAGTTCTTCACGGCGAACGTTCCAGCGGCGATCCTGATCTGCGTGGGCGGGGTCCTCTACATCGCGGGCGCGGTTTTCTACGGAATCAAGAGGCCCAACTTCAGTCCGTTGAACTTCGGCTTCCACGAGCTCTTCCACGCCCTCACCGTGCTGGCGTTCGCCGCACATTTCGCCGCGATCATGATTGCCGTGCTGAGTTAATTGGCGATCCTGGGCTAGCCGGCGGCTTCCGCCATCGCGTCGAGGCGCTGCGCGAGTTCCTCGACCGATCCAAGCGGCAGGTCACACACCATCCCCCGGCATAGATACACCAGCGGTGAGCCGTCCGCGGCAGCCGTACGGGCTTCGAGCAGCGGCACCTCAGGTTCCGCTGCCCGGGCCCCGGGCAGGGCGCCGTCGTCGGGCGCTTGTTCGCCGGCCACACGGAGCTGGACCGCAACCACCATCCCCGGGCTCGGCGAGGCCAACAGCGCGCGGTGGAGTTCCCGTTGTTTGGCGCATGGCGGGCCGGATACTGCGGCCTCTACGGGACCAACCGCGGCTGCCTGGGCGGTCGCAAGCAGCCATCCCGCTACCCGTGGAGCCCGCCCGGCTATGGGCGGCAGGAGCGAGAGGATGTTGCTCGCCATGGCCCTGTGCTCGTGCGAACCGGAGTAGGCCGCGTAGCTCAGCAACACTCCGGCAAACGCAGCTGCCCCGCTGGGCGCCGCGTTGTCGAAGGGGTCCAGGCCCGCGTGCTGGCCCTGCGCGTTGAATACCTGGGCCGACTCCCCTACGGAGTCCGACAACCTGCCGTCCACCACGAATCGCGCGCAGGCTCCGCTGATCAGCTCCTCCGCGAACCGGTACCAGCGCTGCTGGCCAGTCACCGCGTAGAGGGCCAGGAAGCCTTCGGCGCAAAATGCGTAGTCTTCCAACAAGCCGCTGATGCCGCGCGCAACGCCGTCGTGCGAGACCCTCATCAGCACCCTCGCCCCGGGCTTTGAGGTGCCGGCGGCCGGACGCCAGTGCGCGCGCACCAGGTACTCGGCCACGCTTTCCGCGGCGGTCACCAGTTCAGGCCTGTCCAGGACAGCGCCGGCTTCGGCAAGCGCCGCGATGGCCAGGCCGTTCCAGCCCGCCACGACCTTGTCGTCCCGGGCCGGTTGGGGCCGCGCCGAGCGCGCGGCGCGCAAGGCGGGCCTGACTCGGTTCCACAACCGCGATTCCGCACCGGAGAGCTGGCGCCCGGGATGGAGCGGAGATCCGAGTTCCGAGACCGTCCCGGACGGTCCCACGTTCATGAGCCGGGCCACTGCGGCGCCGTCCCCGGGGCCAAGCACGGCTTCGAGGCTCGCAGGAGTCCACAGGTAGGACGCCCCTTCGTGATGCACTCCGTCCACCACGGTATCGGCGTCGAGCGAGGAAGCGAGTCCGTCCGGCGCCGCGGGATCACCCACGCCGAGCGAGCCGAGCATCCAGTCCGCCACCCGCGACGCCACACTTGCGGCCTCGCCGGCCGGCAAGACCCAGTCGCCCCGAAGCCGGACCCAGTGGACGTAGGCACGGAGGAGCTGGGCATTGTCGTAGAGCATCTTCTCGAAATGCGGCACGGCCCAATCCGCGGTCACGGAATACCGGGCGAAGCCGCCGTCGAGCTGGTCGCACAGTGCGGAACGGGCCATGGCGGCGAGCGTGCGGCCCGCCATGTCGCGGGCGGCGTCCGAGGTATCCGACGGTACGGCAGCGTGCCGGATCAGGAACTCAAGAACGGCCGACGGCGGGAACTTGGGAGCGCCGCCGAAGCCACCGCCGTCGGGGTCCTCCGAACGGGCGAGAAGACGCACGGCTTCCGATAACAGGCTTCTGTCCAGGCTTTCGGACGGCCTGTCGAGGAACACGGCTGAGGCGAGCTGGGCATCGGCCATGCCGACGGCGAGCCCTCGCGCGTTTTGCTCGACGGCGTCGCGGCGTTCCAGCCAAGCCTCATGGACCGCTTCAAGCACCTGGCGGAAGGACGGCCTTCCGGGTTGTGGCTTCGGCGGGAAATAGGTGCCCGCATGGAAGGCCAAGCCGTCGGGCGTCAGGAACACCGACATCGGCCAGCCGCCCTCGCCGCTGATGGCCTGCGTGGCTGCCATGTAGATCGAGTCCACGTCGGGGCGTTCTTCGCGGTCCACCTTGATGGCCACGAAGTGGGCGTTCAGATACTCGGCGGTGTCCTGGTCTTCGAATGACTCGTGGGCCATGACGTGGCACCAGTGGCACGCGGCATAGCCGATGGAGAGAAAGACGGGAACATCGCGGGCCGCCGCGAATGCAAAGGCCTCGTCGCCGAACGGCCGCCAGTACACCGGATTGTCCGCATGCTGGCGGAGATAGGCGGACGGTTCCGAGCCGAGGGCGTTGGACGCCCCCGGCCATTCCCGGGTGATGCCCGGGTCAGCGGGCTCCGGAGCCGGCATCGCCGTCGGAGTCTTCTGCGCGCGGCTTGCCCGCAACAGCGCCGCCGGTCTCAGCAGTGCCGGTCCCAGCAGTGCCGGTCCCAGCGCCGCCGGTCCCAGAGCCGGTCACGGAACCGTCAGTCCCGGAACCGTCCGCCTCAGCCGCGTCGGGACCCCCGACCAGGGCTTCTTCAACCTGGGCGCGGTAGCGGACCCGCCGGATCCGGCGGACCATGTCGACGATCAGGAAGGTCGTGAGCACCACGATGAAGGCAGTCAGGACGAATCCCCAGGTTCCCGGGGTCACCTGGTCTTCCGACAAGCCGGGGCGCAGCGACGGGGTCGGGGTAGGCGACGGGGTCGTGGCCAGGGCGATGAGAAAGTGGTGCACGGTTCAAACCTTCTATGGGAGTTTCCAGCCGGGTGGCGACTTCTACGCTTGATAGAAATCGCCGGCGATCCTATCTTAGCCCTGCGAACAGGTCCTTTTCCGGCAGTTCGGCCGGGATACGGGAGTCGACCAGCGTGTAGTCCTCCCACGGCCAGGCCCTGCGCTGCATCTCCGGGGATACTGCGAAGAAGAAGCCGAGGGGGTCAATCTGCGTCCGATGCGCCCTGAGTGCGTCGTCACGGGCCTCAAAGTAGTCACCGCAATCCACTTGCGTGGTGGTCTGGTGCATAGGCCTCGGCGGAGTATGTCCTTCCGCGTCGGCTTCAAGCCAGGAGGCCAGGCGTTCGGCGTAGGGCGATTGCAGGCCCGCCTCTTCGAGCGCGAAATGCAAGGCCCGGAAGCGGTCGGGGCTGAAGGCGCGGTCGTAGTACAGCTTGCTGGGCGCCCAGCTTTCGCCTGTCCCTGGGTAGCGTTCCGGGTCACCGGCTGCGTGGAAGGCTTCGACGGCAACCTTGTGGGCCATGATGTGGTCAGGATGCGGGTAGCCGCCGTTTTCGTCGTAGCTCACCATGACGTGCGGCTTGAAGTCGCGGACCAAGCGGACGAGCGGTGCCGAGGCCCGCTCAAGGGGCTGAAGCGCAAAGCAGCCGGCGGGCAGGGGTGGCAACGGATCGCCGTCGGGCAGTCCGGAATCCACGAAGCCCAACCAACGCTGCTTGATTCCGAGGACCGCGGCAGCTTGCTTCATTTCCAAACGGCGCGCGCCTGCCATGTCGCGCTTCGGGTGCGGGGCGGACTCCATGGCCGGGTTCTGGATGTCCCCGCGGGAACCGTCGGTGCAGGTAGCCACCATGACCTCCACGCCGGAAGCCGCATACATCGCCATGGTTGCCGCGCCCTTGCTTGACTCGTCGTCCGGGTGTGCGTGGACGGCGAGCAGCCGGAGCTGCGTGTCGGGGCTGGTGGATGTGCTCATCCGGTACGGTTCCTCTTTCCGGGTCATGCTGTTCTGGGTTTGCTGGTGGCTGTACTGATCAGATCTTTCTAACGCGTGCGACTCCGCTGTGGGCGAAGAGGCGCCGGAAGCCCACTAAACTGGGTGGGTGACTTCGGAAGACCCATCGGGCACGGCGCTGCCAGCAACTACCAGCCTAGCCAATCGCTACGGCAGCCAAAAGCGCGCCTTCGGAGGGAAAACCAAACGGAACATCGTCATCGCCGTCCTCCTCGTGGTCATTGGGCTCTTGTTTTGGGTCACTATGTCTTCCTCGCAATCGTCTGTGTCTTTCAAGGACATCGGTTACAGCGCCACTGATGCCACCCAGCTGTCGGTCGATTTCCAGGTCACAAAGAACCCGGATGCCACCGCAAAATGCGCGGTCAAGGCCATGGATGCCAAGTTCGCGGTGGTCGGCTGGAAAGTCGTTGAGATCGGCCCGAATGCCCCGAAGGCAGGGGCCGACGGTGGCCAGACAACCGCCCAAAGGGCCATCCTTCGCACGGAGTCCGAGGCCGTGTCCGCCGTCGTGGACAACTGCTGGATTGTCGACGGCAGCAAATAGCAACGGTGTGACCCGCGACTCAGTGAGCTTGGGTTTGTCCACAGGATTGACTACACTGGATCAATACCTTAACCCCGCTGAGTTGGTTGCTGAGTTCCACGAGTGGCCTGCACCGGCGGGGTCTTTGCTTGTCAGATCCATAAGGAGAAGTCCGTGTCGACCACCAACAGCGCGCCTGCAGCTTGGCTTACCCAGGACGCATTTGACCGCCTGAAGGCAGAGCTGGACCACCTTTCCGGCCCTGGCCGTGCGGAGATCGTACAGAAGATCGAAGCCGCCCGTCAGGAAGGCGACCTCAAGGAAAACGGTGGATACCATGCCGCCAAGGAAGAGCAGGGCAAGATCGAGGCCCGCATCCGCCAGCTTACCGTGCTCCTGCGCGACGCCCAGGTGGGCGAAGCTCCGGCCGATGATGGAATCGTCGAGCCCGGCATGCTCGTCGTCGCACGCATCGCCGGTGACGAAGAGACCTTCCTGCTCGGATCCCGTGAAATCGCCGGCGATTCCGATCTCAACGTCTTCAGCGAGAAGTCCCCGCTCGGCGTGGCGATCATGGGCCACAAGGAAGGCGACAAGATCAGCTACGTCGCCCCCAACGGCAAGGAAATTCCGGTGGAGATTGTTTCCGCCAAGCCGTTCGCCGGCTGATTGTTCCGCGAAACAACGACGCCGGCCCACCCCTTCCCGGGGCGGGCCGGCGTTTTGCTTTGGGTTCCCCCCCAACTAGCTCGCAGTTGTTGTCGTTTTGAGGGCTCGTAACGACAACAACTGCGAGTCAGTTGGGGTGGGCTACGGCGTCAGTGCACCACGATCGGGTGGAAGCCCTCGGCTCGAAGGGCTGCCAGGACCTGCTCGCTGTGTTCGTGGCCCTTGGTTTCCAGGTTGACGGTGATGGAGACGTCGCCCATGCTGATCGCGCCGCCCACCCGGGTGTGGTCCAGGCCGGTCACGTTGGCATCGTTTTCGGCGATGATGCGGGCAATGGTCGCCAAGGAACCGGGACGGTCATCCAGCATCATGCGCACGGTCATATAGCGTCCCGCAGCCGAGAGGCCGCGCTGGATCACCTTGAGCATCAGCATGGGGTCGATGTTGCCGCCGGACAGGATGACGGCGGTGGTCCCCGGGTTCTCGATCTTGCCGTCCATGAGGGCTGCGACGCCGACAGCACCGGCCGGCTCGACCACCATCTTGGCGCGCTCGAGCAGGAAGATGAGGGCCCGGGCCAAAGAGTCTTCGCTCACCGTCACGACGTCGTCCACGAGTTCGCGGATGATGCTGAACGGCAGCTGGCCGGGGCGTCCGACGGCGATGCCGTCCGCCATGGTGGAAACCTTCTTGAGCGGCACCAAGGCGTCAGCGGCGAGCGACGGCGGGTAGGCGGCCGCGTTCTCGGCCTGCACGCCGATGATCCGGATCTCGCGTCCCAGCTCCCTGGCCCTCGCTTTGATCGCGACGGCGACTCCGGCCAGCAGGCCACCGCCACCGACGCCCATCAGGACCGTGTCGACGTTAGGGACCTGATCCAGGATTTCAAGCCCGACGGTGCCCTGGCCCGCCACGACGTCGACGTTGTCGAAGGGGTGGACGAAGACCGCGCCAGTTTCGTTCGCGTAGCGCTGCGCCTCGGCCAGGGCCTCATCCACGTTGTGTCCGTGCAGGACGACTTCGGCTCCGTGGCTGCGGGTTGCGGCAAGCTTCGGAAGCGCCACACCGAGCGGCATGTAGATGCGTGCCTTGATTCCGAGGCTCTTCGCCGCCACCGCAACGCCTTGCGCGTGGTTGCCTGCCGAAGCCGCCACCACGCCGCGCTTCTTTTCCTCGGGAGACAGGCGTGCCATCCGCACGTAGGCACCGCGGACCTTGAAGGAACCTGCCCGCTGGAGGTTCTCGCATTTGAAGAAGACCTCTCCGCCTACCATCGCTCCCAGGGCCCGTGAGGACTCGATGGGGGTCTTGGTAATAATGCCCTCGAGCAGCTCCTGCGCCTTAAGGACATCGTCCAGGGTGACGGGCAGGGTATCGAGGGTATTCACGGGTTAATCTCCTTTGTTGGTGTGCTGTGCGGCATCCTTGGCGAATGTCCGTTCCGCAGCCGCGTGCTGACCTGCGGCGCCTTCGCCGCTGTTGGACCGTGCGCCCGCGTTGGCGCCGGGACCGTGGATTTCCTTGATGGTGGGTTCCTCATCGGAGTCCGGTGGTGCAATCCCTGCGCCGGCGTACGCCGTCATCAGTCCTTCATCATGTTCCCACGTCCGCGCTGCAATATAGCGAACCGCCGTATTTGCTACGGCGAGGAGCGGGACGGCAAAGAGCGCTCCCGGGATTCCGGCCAGGTAGGAACCGGCGGCGACCGACAAGATGACGGCGACCGGGTGCAGCGATACGGCCTTGCCCATGATGAGCGGCTGGAGGATATGGCTTTCAAGCTGCTGCACGAACAGGACGATGGCCAACATGACGAGCGCGTTGACGGGACCATTCGCCACCAAGGCCAGGAGCACCGCGATGGCTCCCGTCACGAGGGCACCGACCACCGGGATGAACGAGCCGATGAACACCAACACACCCAGGGGCAGGGCGAGGGGAACCTGGATAATCGCTGCGCCGACGCCGATCCCCACCGCGTCCACGAACGCAACGAACATCTGGATGCGCACGTAGCTGACCATGGACGACCAACCGCGCCGGCCCGCGCCATAGGCCGCTGCGCGTGCGGTCCGGGGCAGGAGCCCGACGATGAACCGCCAGATCCTGGACCCCTCGAGGAGGAAAAAGATCAGGATGAAGAGGGCCAGGACCATGCCCGCGGCAAAATGCCCGGCGGTACTACCGAAGGACAGGGCACCGCTGAGGATGCTGCTGCTGTTGTTCTGCAGGGCCGAGGTGGCGCTCTGGATGTAGGTGTCGATCTGGTCCGCGGTCAGGTGCAGCGGGCCGTCAGCGAGCCAGGCCTGGATTTGCTGGATGCCCGTGAGCGCTTCCTGCCACAGCTCGCCGAATCCCACAGCGAGTTGCCGTCCCACCAACGCCAGGGCTCCCGCGATGACCCCGAGAAACCCCACCACTGTGATGGCAACGGCCGCTCCTTGGGGCATCTTGAGCTTCCTGAGCCACCCCGTGACCGGGTAGAGCAAGCCTGCCAGGAGGGAGGCGACCATGAGCGGGATGATCAGGAAGCTGACCTTCCCCAACAGCCAAATAAGGGCTCCAACGACCACCAATATGAGGCCCACCCGCCATGCCCACGCGGCAGCAATCCGGACTCCGTACGGGATGTCCTGCGCAATGTGATGCTCCGACACCTGCCTGGGCGCGGCCGAAACGGGCTCACTCGATGGCGTGGCGTCCTGTGCTGGCGTCATTCACCCATAATTCCGCAGGGAGCGCCCGATAGGAAACCCATCTACAGCGCGCCCACGATTCCCCACCTCATAGTGAAGGTCTCCCCCGGTTCGAGCCACCGGAGGCCATCGCCCGAGTTGAACGCGTTCGCCGGACCGGTCATGGGCTCAATCGCCACCGCTTTCGAGCGGCCCGGAAAAGTATCCGTGACGAAGATGTGGACGTAGGCGCAGCTTTCGTCCTGCTCCAAGGAGACGCTTCGGCCATCCGGCGCCGACAGCGTTTGGCGGGCGATGCCGCCGTCGAACCCCAAATCCGTGAACGCCACGTCGACATCCAGGCCACCCACACTCCGGCCGGCGCCAAAATCAAAATCACCGTCGACAGGCACCGAACTACGCGGGATCAGCCGCTCGTCGGCCACGAGTCGCGTACCGGCGTGGACAGTCAGGACCATCTCTTCCGGCGGAACGTCCCCTACACGCAAATACGGGTGCGCCCCGAGGACGAAGGGCGCGGGGGCCGCCGAATCATTGATGAAACTCTGGGAGACCCGAAGCGCCAGCCCGGCGTCGATCTCGTAGTGGACCTGATGCCGGGCCAGGAAGGGGTAGCCGTGCTGCGGGAAGATCACGGCTTCGAGGGTCACGGAGAATTCGTCTTCCGCCACGAGGGCGTAGGACGAGTTGCGCAGGAGCCCGTGGCTGGCGTTGTTGCGGGACACCTCCGTGATGTCCAGTTGCTGCTTTTTGCCGTCGAGGTACCAGATCCCGTCCTCGATCCGGTTGGCCCACGGGGCGAGGGTAATTCCGGTGGCACCGGGCGGAAGTTGCGCGTCGCCGTAGCTCTCGGTGAGCTGGACGCCGTCGCGGCTGAACAACCGCAAGCCCGCGGCGAGCTCGGTGACGACGGCGAGTGCGTCACCGCGGCGGATCTCGAATTGGCGTCCGCTGGCAAAGCGTCGGGATACGGTCTCTTCGCCCGGTGTCGAAGACGGTGTTGTGGGAGGCATGGCACCACCGTACTGCATCCCATGTGTTGCTTGGCTTCACCCTCAATGTTCTTTTTTGTTAGATATTTTGCCTTTTTGAGCACTCTGTGGCACCATAAATCCATGACTCGCCTTACCAGCACACGCCTCGCCGATGGCCGGGAGCTGATCTATTTCGACGACGCCGGCTCGCCGGAGCGCGATCCCGGCTCGCTGACGGATCACCGTGAGCTGCCGCAGCGCGCCGATCCGGGCGAGTTGCGCTACGACGCGCTGAGCGGCGAATGGGTCGCCGTGGCGGCACACCGCCAAAGCCGCACCCACCTGCCACCGGCAGACCAATGTCCCATCTGCCCCACCACCCCCGCGAACCCTTCCGAAATCCCGGCGCCGGACTACGACGTCGTGGTGTTCGAGAACCGCTTCCCCTCACTGGGGCCGGCGGTCGGCATGATCCCGGGCATGCCCGCTTGGGGAACCTCCGGCCCTGCATACGGCCGCTGCGAAGTTGTCTCATTCACGCCCAGCCACACCGGATCCTTTGCCGAGCTTGGCGAAACCAGGGCACGCACGGTCGTCGAAGCCTGGGCGCACAGGACTGAGGCGCTCAGCGCCCTTCCCGGAATCCAGCAGGTGTTCCCGTTCGAAAACCGGGGCGCTGACATCGGGGTAACCCTTCACCACCCGCACGGACAGATCTACGCCTACCCCTACGTCACGCCGCGGGCGGCCAGCCTTGGCGCCGCCGCCGGCCGGTACTTCGACGACTCCAAGGGCCGGGAATCGCTCACGTCCTCGATCCTCAAGGCCGAACGCCAGGACGGGAGCCGCATGGTGCTCGAAGCCGAGCACTTCAGCGCCTACGTGCCGTTCGCCGCCCGCTGGCCGCTGGAGGTGCATCTCGTCCCCCATCGGCAAGTTCCCGACCTCGCCGCTTTGAGCGGCGAAGAACGCGACGAACTAGCCCACGTCTACCTTGAGTTGCTCAAGCGCATGGACGCCCTGTATCCGACTCCCACACCGTACATTTCCGCTTGGCACCAGGCACCCCTGGATCCCGCCTTGAGACCGTCCGGCCACCTGCACCTGCAACTCACCTCCCCACGCCGTGCTGCCGACAAGCTCAAGTACCTTGCCGGTTCCGAGGCCGCCATGGGAGCCTTCATCAACGACACCACGCCCGAATCGGTGGCCGAACGGCTGCGCGCCGTCGCCAGCGATTCCCAGCGCGCTATTCCGGAAGGGGCCCCAGCATGACCTCCACTCCCGACGCCCCCGCCGTGGGCGCCCTCTCCGGGCTTTTCGAGTCGACTTTCGGTTCAGCCCCCGACGGCGTGTGGCAGGCACCGGGACGCGTGAACCTGATCGGCGAGCACACCGATTACAACGAAGGTTTCGTGTTGCCTTTCGCCATCGACAAGACCGCGAAGGTTGCAGTCCGGATCCGCCATGACTCACGCGTCCGGCTGTTGTCTACCTTCGGCGGGCAAGGCCTCGTCGAAGCCGACGTCGACGCGTTGGTTCCCGAAGCGGCCAAAGGCTGGACGAAGTATCCGCTCGGCGTCGCCTGGGCCTTGCAACAGCGCGGCGTCCTTGTCCCGGGCTTCGACCTCCTCATGGATTCGGATGTCCCGCTGGGCGCGGGGCTGTCCTCTTCGCACGCCATCGAATGCGCCGTCATCTCCGCCCTCAACGAGCTAACGGGCGCGGGACTGGGCGCCGAAGACATGGTCCTCGCAACGCAGAGGGCCGAGAACGACTTCGTGGGCGCCCCTACCGGAATCATGGACCAGTCGGCGTCGCTTCGCGGGTCAAAGGGCCATGCGGTCTTCCTGGACTGCCGCGACCAGAGCGTGCAACTAGTCCCCTTCGACGCCCAGGAGGCCGGACTCGTTCTGCTGGTCATCGACACCAAGGTCTCCCATTCACATGCCGACGGCGGTTATGCCTCGCGTCGTGCTTCCTGCGAACTCGGGGCCCAGGTACTGGGGGTCCCGGCCCTGCGCGACGTAGGCATCGGCGACCTGGAGGAAGTCAGCGGCCTCCTGGACAGCACCACGTTCCGGCGGGTGCGGCACATCGTCACGGAGAACGACCGCGTGCTGCAGACCGTGGAGCGCCTCACCACGGAGGGCCCCGCCCACATCGGCAGGCTCCTCGATGCGAGCCATGCGTCCATGCGCGATGACTTCGAGATCTCCTGTCCGGAACTGGATCTCGCGGTGGAAACCTCCCGAGCCCACGGTGCCATCGGCGCCCGGATGACGGGCGGCGGCTTCGGCGGCTCGGCCATCGCCCTCACCCCGGTGGGCCACGAGCAGGAGGTGCGCGACGCCGTCGTACGCGCCTTCGCGGCGGCCGGTTTCACGACGCCGGACATCTTCACCGTGACCCCGGCCGCCGGGGCCACACGACTCGCCTGAGGTCCGAGTATCCGCCGCCTTGGGCGGGCCGGCCCCGGCGTAAGCTGGGGGCATGACTGAGGCCGTCATCGTTTCCACCGCCAGAAGCCCCATTGGACGGGCCTTCAAAGGGTCACTCAAGGACGAACGTCCCGACGACCTCGCGGCGGCCATGGTGACTGCCGCGCTGGCGAAGATTCCGGCTTTCGATCCAGGGGCACTAGACGGCCGCGGGCTCGATGACCTCTACCTTGGCTGCGCCGAGCCCAGCGGCGAGGCCGGCTCGAACATGGCCAGGGTGGTGACCGTCCTGGCCGGCCTGGACACCGTCCCCGCGGCCACGATCAACCGCTTCTGCGCCTCGAGCCTGCAAACTCTGCGGATGGCCTTCCACGCCATCAGCTCCGGAGAAGGCCACGCCTTCGTCTCGGCGGGGGTCGAATCGGTGTCCCGCTACCAGAACTGGGTCGGGGCAGGGGAAACCGACACCAGCGTGCACAACCCCCTGTTTGAAGCCGCGCGCGCCCGTACGGCCGCCCGGGCCGCGTCCAACACCCCGTGGACGGATCCCCGCATGGGAGGACGGATGCCGGACGTCTACATCGCGATGGGACAGACCGCGGAAAACGTCGCCACGAGCCACGGAATCAGCCGGGCCGAGCAGGATCTGTGGGCGGTACAGAGCCAGAACCGTGCCGAGGCGGCCATCTCCTCCGGTTTCTACGCCCGCGAGATCACGCCGTACACCCGCAAAGACGGGACCGTCGTCGAGCGCGACGATTCACCTCGCGCCGGCGTCACCCTTGAAGCGGTCAGCGCCTTGGAGCCGGTCTTCCGCAAGGAAGGGACCGTGACCGCCGGGAATGCCTGCCCGCTCAACGATGGCGCCGCCGCCGTGGTGGTCATGAGCGATTTCCGGGCCCGGGAGCTTGGCCTCGAGCCGCTGGCACGCATCGTCTCGACGGGAGTCAGCGCCCTTTCCCCGGAACTCATGGGCATGGGTCCCGTGGAGTCGTCGCGCCGGGCCTTGGCACTGGCGGGGCTGAGCATGGCGGACATTGACCTCGTGGAACTCAACGAAGCCTTCGCCGTCCAGGTGGTAGCGAGCGCCCGCGAACTCGGCATCGATCCGGAGAAACTTAACGTCCACGGCGGAGCCATCGCCCTTGGCCATCCCTTTGGCATGACAGGCGCCCGGATGACCACCACTTTGCTCAATGGCCTCCGGGAACGGGACTGCACCTTGGGACTGGCGACCCTGTGTGTCGGTGGCGGGCAGGGCATGGCGGTGGTCTTCGAGCGTCTGTCCTAACCGCACCGGAAAGACACGTAGTGCCCCTGAAGACGGATCTTCAGGGGCACTACGCTCAACAAATCCTGGGAGCTTAGTCGTCGCCGCGCAGGATCGCCAGCAGGCGGATGATCTCCACGTACAGCCACACGAGCGTCACGGTCAGGCCGAAAGCGGCCGTCCAGGAGTATTTCTCCGGAGCGCCCTGCCGGACACCCTGTTCGATGCTCGTGAAGTCCATGACCAGTGAGAACGCGGCCAGGCCGATAGCCAGGATGCCGATGAAAACGCCCAACGGGATGCCGAAGATGTGCACGCTGCTGCTCAGGCCGAACGGCGACTGGACTGCGCCCGTCCACACCAGGACCATATTGATCACTGCGAAGACGAGGTAGCCGAGCATGGCGATCATGAAGAAGCGAACAGCCTTGGGGGTGGCACGCACCTTGCCGCTCTTGAAGAGAGCCAAGGTCACGCCGAACACCGCAAGGGTGCCAATGACAGCTTGCAGGCCGACGCCCGGGAACATTCCGTCCAGGAGGCGGGTCAGGCCTCCGAGGAACAGACCCTCAAGTCCGGCATACGTCAGGATCAGTGCCGGGGACGGCTGCTTCTTGAAGGAGTTGACCATGCCCAACGCGAAGCCGCCCAAGGCGCCGACAATCATCAGGAGATTTGCGGTTCCCGGAGCAACGAACAACGTGCCCGCCGCGCCAAGCAGCAGCACCGCAAGGCACGCTGCAGTCTTGACGATGACGTCGTCGAAAGTCATACGGCCGGTCTCGGCCGGACCGGCTGCGGGCTGGTTGTACATCTCCTGCAGCTGATCGCTCGTCATGGGCGGCTGTGCCGCCCAGGCAGGCTGGCCGTACTGGGGCTGGCCGTACTGGGGCTGGCCGTATTGGGGCTGGCCGTGGGTGTAGCTGGGAACGGGCGGAGCCTGTGTGGCTCCACGGAAATTCTTTCCGTTGAAGATCGGGTTGCCGCCGAGTGCCATGGTGGATGTCCTTCTTGCTGTGGGTGCGAAGTGATAGTTCACGCTACCAATTCCCACGCTTGGTCCGCACCGAAAGTTCCACCGCCGCCGATGCCGGCACCCTCCGCGTTGCGAGGGTGCCGGCACACGGGGCTATCCGACGCCGAGGTACGCTTCCTTGACCGCCGGGTTGGCGAGCAGTTCCTTGCCGGTGCCCCTGTGCGTAATTGACCCGGTTTCCAGGACAAAAGCACGGTGTGCACGGGCCAGGGCCTGGTTGGCGTTTTGCTCCACCAGAAGCACCGTGGTGCCCTGGTTGTTGATCTCGGTGACAATCTTGAAGATCTGGCGGATGAACTGCGGAGCCAGCCCCATGGAAGGTTCATCCAGGAGCAACAGCTTGGGGTTGGACATCAGGGCCCGGCCAATCGCGAGCATCTGTTGTTCGCCACCGCTCATGGTGCCGCCAAACTGCTTGATACGTTCCTTCAACCGCGGAAACAGGTCGAAGACTCGCTCCAAATCGTCTGCAACCTTGGTCCGGTCCTTGCGGCCGTAGGAACCCATGTCAAGGTTCTCCTCCACCGTCATGCCGGGGAAAATTCCCCGTCCCTCAGGCGCCTGCGAAATGCCCTGGACGACTCGGATGTGCGCTTTCATCCGGGTGATGTCCTTGCCGGCGAACGTGATGGAGCCGGCCGACGGAGCCAGCAATCCGGAGATGGTCCTCATGGTGGTGGTCTTGCCGGCACCATTTGCCCCGATGAGCGAGACGATTTCGCCTTCCTCCACGCTGAATGACATGTCGGAAATGGCTTGGATCCGGCCATAGTGGACGGATATGTTCTTCAGCTCAAGCAAGGTCATCTTCAGGCTCCCCGAGATAGGCGGAAATAACTTTCGGGTCATCGCGGATAATCTTCGGCACCGCATCCGCGATCTTTTTCCCGAACTCAAGGACCACGATCCGGTCGGTCACCCCCATGACCAACTTCATGTCGTGCTCAATGAGCAGGACCGTGTAGCCGTCGTCACGAATGGTCCGGATCAGGGCCATGAGCTCTTCTTTTTCCGCCGGATTGAACCCTGCTGCGGGCTCGTCCAAGCACAGGACTTTGGGATCAGTCGCAAGTGCGCGCGCGATTTCCAGGCGGCGCTGGTAACCGTAAGGCAAGTGCCGTGACAAGAAGTGGGCATGATCGGCGATGCCCACGAACTCAAGCAATGCCATGCCGCGTTCAATGGCGGTTTTCTCTTCCCGGACATGGGTGGGCAGACGGAAGAGCGCTCCGCCGACACTCGTGCGGTGGCGTGCATCGAGGCCGACAACCACGTTTTCCAAAGCGGTCATCTCACCAAAAAGGCGGATGTTCTGGAAGGTCCTCGCCAGGCCACGCCTGGTGATCCGGTGCTGCGGCAGTCCGTTGAGCAATTGTCCTTCGAGCAGGACCTTTCCGGACGTCGGCTTATAGACACCCGTCATGGCATTGAAACAAGTGGTCTTACCGGCACCGTTGGGGCCGATGAGACCGAGGATTTCGCCTCTGTTGATATCAAACGTGACATTGTCCAGAGCCGTCAGGCCGCCGAATTTGATGGTGAGGTCTTGGACCTGCACCAAGGCTTCGCCCACTTTGGTGACGATGTCCCTCTCAGGGGCCACCTTCTCGGCGACTTCGAGGTCCACACCCTGTTCCTTGAGTGCCTCTACATCAATATCCGGTTCGATCGCTTCACTCATTTGTCAGCCCCCTTTCCCGGTTCCAGGACGACTTTGCCCGAAGCAGGAATGTCGCCCATGGCACCCTTGAGTTTGTTGTACGCCAGGCGGCCATAGGCGAGGAGGCTTTGGCGTGCGGGCAGAAGGCCACCGGGGCGGAAGATCATGATGACCACCAGCGCCGCGCCAAAGATCAGATACTTGAACTCGGCAATCGCGGTGAAACGGAGTGGAATATATGCCACCAACGCACCGCCGAGAATCGCACCGACCTTGTTTCCCGTGCCGCCCATGACAACGGCAGCGACGAACAGGATGGACGTGGCGATATCGAACTTCTGGTTGTTCACAAAGCCCACTTGCCCGGCAAACAAGGCACCCGAGAGCCCGCCAACGGAAGCGCCGATGGCAAAAGCCCACACCTTGTACTTGAAGGTCGGGACGCCCATGATTTCCGCGGCATCTTCATCCTCGCGGATGGCAATCCAGGCGCGTCCCACGCGGCTGCGCTCCAGGTTTCCCGCGGCCAAAAGCACCACGATGATGATGGACAGCGTCAGCCAGTACCACGGGGTTCCGTTCGAGTTCTGGAAAATTGTTTGCCCGCTTGAATCCGTTCCCGGAGGGTGGCCAACGTTCTGGAAGCCAACCTGGCCTTTCATCGCCGGAATAATCGTGGCCAAAATGCGCACGATTTCACCGAAGCCGAGCGTGACGATAGCCAGGTAGTCGCCGCGAAGGCGAAGCGTAGGCACACCGAGGACCACTCCGAAGAACATGGCGACTGCCATCGCCAGCGGGAGCGTCCACAAGTAGGGAATGTGCACATACGGCGAATCCGGGCTGGTAAACATTGCCGCCGTGTAGGAACCCAGGGCGAAAAATGCCACATAGCCCAAGTCGAGGAGGCCCGCATAGCCGACCACCACGTTCAAGCCCACAGCCACCAGGGCATAAACAGACATTTGCGCGAGCGCGATTTGCCAATTGTTGCCTGGTTCCGTCGTGATCAACGGCGGGTTGAGGATGGGGAGCAAGTACGCAATGACCACGACGACGATGAGGATCAGCCATTGGGTTTGGCGCGGGAGCGCGTTCCATTTGTCGCTGAGTCCCGGGAACCAGCCTTTGCGGCGCCGCATTTTTGCTTCGCGGTCCGCAATTTCCTGTGCCGAAGCATCATCGGGAATAAGTGTGGGGCCGTCTGTTGTGCTCATGCCTTACTCTTTCCTAGCGAGCTACCCAAGACACCTTCGGGTCGCACAATCAATACCAACACCAGGACCACGAACGCGACCACGTCGGTCCATTGGGAACTGCCCAGGAGCACCTGGCCGTAGTTGCCGATCAAACCGATCAGCAGGCCGCCCAGCAAAGCGCCGCGCACATTGCCGATGCCTCCGAGGACAGCGGCCGCGAAGGCCTTGACGCCGAGGATGAATCCGCCGTTGTATTGCACGCCGGACGGGATTTTCATCACGTAGAACAAGGCGGCTGCGCCGGCCAGGATCCCTCCGATGATGAAGGTGGTCACGATGATCTTTTCCTTGTTGACACCCATCAAAGTTGCGGTATCCGGGTCCTGCGCAACGGCACGGATGCCCCGGCCGGTCCGGGACCGCCTGATGAACTGGTCGGTGGCGATCATGAGGATAATCGCTGCGACCACGATCACCACCTGCTGCGAATCGACGATCGTCCCGAAGACGTCGAAAATCGGGAGCGGCCTGAACATCGTCAGCGCAGCCTCCGGGCTCGGTCCGCGCCACCAATAGATGGTGTACTGAATGGCGAAGGAAACACCGATGGCGGTAATCAAGAATGCCAGGCGGGGCGCCTTGCGCTGCCGCAAAGGTTTATAGGCCACCCGTTCCACGATCACTGCCATCAAGGCTGAGGCGATGATGGCGACGACGAGGGCGAGGACAAGATTTCCCACGATGGCCCAAAAGGCCAGCCTCGGAGCAGAGGGCCCGAAATTCAGCGCGCTGAGGGTAAAGAACACCCCGTAACAGCCCGTGATGAACACTTCGGAGTGGGCAAAGTTGATGAGGTTGAGAACGCCGTAGACGAGGGTATAGCCGAGGGCTACCAACGCGTAAATTGCCCCGAAGGTCAACCCGTCAAAGGTTGAACTCCAGAAATTTTCGGTAAAGGAGTTTACGTCGAAGGTGATCCACGTATCGTCCATGGGAACCGAGTGGAGCAGGTTGGGAATTACTTCACTGATCATGGCACTTCCTGATGTAATCAAAAGAAATGCTGGGGGTCGGCATGGATGCTAACCCCCAGCATTCATCTGGGCTCGGTGTTATTTTCCGATGACGCCGATGGGAACGATCTTGCCGTTCTCAACTTTGTAGCCGTAAACATCAGGCGTTGCCAGTTCGCCGGTTGAATCCCACTTGTAGTGCTTCGACAGGCCGTCTGCATCGTAGGACTTGACCCAGGAAAGAAGGTCCGCGCGGGACTGCTTGCCCTTGTCGATACCGGAGAGCAGGACCGTGGCTGCGTCGTAACCTTCAATGGAGTAGGTTCCGGGCTCAGCGTTGGCAAGCTTCTTGTACTCGGACTCGAAGCTCGGGATCAGCTCGCCGGGGATGCACGGGCAGGTGAAGTACGAGTTCGACGACGCGTCGCCGGCCTGCTTGATGAACTGGTCATCCTTCACGCCATCCGGGCCCACGAAGGAGCCGGTGAATCCCTTTCCAACCAGCTGCTGGTCGAAGGGAGCGCCTTCTGCGTAGTAGCCCGCGTAGTAGACGGTGTCTGCCTTGGCGTTCATGATCTTGGAGATCACGGCCGAGAAGTCCTTCTGGCCTGTGACAACCTTGTCGGACCCCACCATCGCGGAGCCCAGGGCCGCGGAGGTTGTGGTTCCCAAACCGATGCCGTAGTCAGAGTCGTCCTGGACGAGGTAGACCTTCTTGGCCTGCAGCTTGTCCGTGAGGAACTTCGCTGCGGCCGGACCCTGGACGGCGTCATTGCCGAGGGCCCGGAAGAAAGTGGTCCAGCCGTTCTTCGTCAGGCTCGGGTTGGTTGCGGAGGGCGTGATGTGCACCAAGCCCTTCTGCTCGAAGATGTTGCCGGTGGCCTTGGATTCTCCCGAGAAGGGCAAGCCCACCACTCCGATGATGTCCGGCTCGGACACGATCTGCGTTACCGGGCCAGTGGCCTTGTTCGGATCGCCTTCAGTATCGAATTTCTTGAACTGGACCTGGCAGCCGGGGTTCGCGGTGTTGTGCTGGTTGATGGCCAGTTGGATGCCGTTGAAGATGTTGATACCCAGCTGGGCGTTGGGTCCTGTCTCGGCACCGGCATAGGCAAGGGTGGTGGTTGACGGGCAATTTGCCTTGCCATCGCCTGCAGGCAAAACAGCTCCGGCAGGAACGTCGACTTTGGAAATCGCAGGGATATTGATCCTGCCGCCGCCACCCGAGGTTTCGGTGCCGCTAGGGGCAGTCTGATTCGCACAGCCCGCCACCAGCATGCCGAGGGTGGCTGCTGCTGCAATCGCCGAAATGACTTTCTTCCTGTACATAAATAGCCTCCGCGGTGCGTCTGATTCGTGGTCATTCGCCCGAAGTCACTTTCACTTCGAACATGTTCCATGAGAGTACTACCAAATATGTGTCCTAGAACACATATACGCAGGTCAGGATCTAATAACGGTGTGTCGCTGTCCAGTCCGGACGGCCCTTCACATGAACGCGGGGTTAAATTCCTGTCACGGCACAGCTTGGCGCAACAAGTGGGGCCGCAGGGTTCGCATTTCGCATGCGTGCCCCAGGTGGGACTCGAACCCACAACACGCGGATTTTAAGTCCGCTGCCTCTGCCAATTGGGCTACTGGGGCGCCCGGATAATGGTAACCCAGTGCACTCCCCTCTTTCGTCTCCTAGAGCCGTTCAAACGGCGCGGCATAACGGAAGGTTCCACTGACGCCGTCGGGCCATGCTTTGAGGGGCAACAGTTGGAAATGGTCTCCCCACCCGGCGTCGGGGGCCACCACGCCCAGCGTGCGCGCGGGCAGGAATCCAAAGCGCGGATAGTACTCGGGGCTGCCCAGCAGGGCGATGCCCGGTTCGCCCGCTTCGTCGGCCCGTCGAGCGGTTTCCCGCAAGAGGGCAGATCCGATGCCGCGCCGCTGCAGGTGCGGTTCGACGCTGATGGGGCCAAGCCCCAAAAGCCGGAGCTCCCCTATCCAGCCGCGGGTACTGATGACGTGGCCCACGATCTCACCGGCAATCTCGGCCACGATGCTGAATTCCGGCAGGTACTCATCGCACTCGAAGAGTTCACGCAGGAGCTTCACTTCGGCCGGGACCCCGTCGACGGGCAGCCCGGTGACCGGACTGGTGGAAAAGGCGGCAGCCGTGAGCGCCAGCACGGACTCGCGGTCATCCTGCCGCTCCGTTCGCAGCACCACGCCTTGGCCCAGCAGCTTAAGGACTTCCATGGCGCGCCCGCGCTCGGCGGATGGAACCAACAGGTGGTCGTGATGGAACCCTGCCAGGACGTTGCAACTGATACCAGCGGCCGTGAGGGCGGAGCTGACGGCCGCTGTGAGCCCCACGGCGTCCAAGGCAGAGTGGATTTGAAGAGTGATCCACGCCGCCACGAAGTCGTAGGACAGTCCCAGGCGTCCGGCTTCCTCCCGGCGCAGGACCACCGTGAGGCCCTCCGCTTCGCGGACAGCGGCTTCGATATTGCCCTCAAGCGCTTTGCCGTGCGGCCACAACGCGTACACGTAGTCGCCGTCCCGAAGGACGGGGTGCATTGATCCCAGGAGGGTCGTCAGATCGCTTTCGCCTGCCATGCTGCAAGTCTAGGACCCGCCGTCGCCGGCCATGCCTGCACCGCCGTCGCGGACGGGCCGCGAGTTAAACGACGACGGCGGCCGCTCCCGCGTGGGAAACGACCGCCGTCGGCGGGACTGCTTGGGGTTCGCTACTTGGCGTCAGCCGTGACCGGAGCCTTGGCTTCGGCGGGCTCAGCGGCCGGCGCAGGTGCGGCGGCCGGCTTGGGAGCCGGGGTGGCCGCGGCCACGAAGGCTCCACGCGGGTTGTCGAGGTCCAGCAGCTGGGTGGTGTCGCGGCCCATCGTCATGCCCAGGATCCAGTTGAAGATCACGCGGACCTTGCGCTCACCGGTGGGGATGGCCAGGCCGTGGTAGCCGCGGTGGGCCAGCCAGGCGAGTCCACCCTTGAGGCCGATACGGCCCAGGATGTTGATGTTGGCAACGCCCTTCCATTCGCCGAAGCCGGCAACCGCACCGAGGTTCTTGTGCTTGTAGTCGCCCATGGGCTTGTCCCAGCGGGAGGCCCACAGGTTCTTGGCGAGGCGCTTGGCCTGGCGCAGCGCGTGCTGGGCGTTCGGAACGCAGGTGCCGTCCGGCAGGCCGCTGCCCGTGAGGTCCGGGACGGCAGCGATGTCGCCGGCCGCCCAGGCGTTGTCGATGATGCCTTCGTCGCCCGCAATGCGCAGGTCCGGGAGGACACGGACACGTCCGCGCGGCTCGAGCGGGAAGTCGGTGGAACGGATCATCGGGTTGGCCTGCACGCCTGCAGTCCACACGAGGGTGTCGGCTTCGAACTCCTGGGCAGGCGTCTTGTCCGGCAGGTTGATGAGCTTGAGGCTTCCCTCTGCGTTGTCGAGGGAGGTGTTGAGCAGGACCTCGATGCCGCGGCTGCGCAGGTGTTCGACAACCCACTCTGCCTGGGCTGCGGTGACCTCGGGCATGATGCGGCCCATGGCTTCGACGAGAACGAAGCGGACCTCTTCCTGGCGGATGCGCGCGTTGTTCTTGACGGCAGCGCGGGCGAGGTCTTCCATCTCGGTGATGCACTCGATACCTGCGAAACCGCCACCCACGACCACGAAGGTCAGGGCCTTGGCGCGTTCGGCGGCGTCCGTCATGGTGGAGGCAACCTCGATGCGCTCAAGGACCTTGTTGCGCAGGGCGACCGCTTCTTCGATGGTCTTCAGGCCAATGCCTTCGTCAGCGAGGCCCTTGATGGGGAACGTCCGGGTGATGGCGCCGGCGGCAACCACGACGTCGAAGTACGGGATCTCGAAAGGCTCTCCACCGTCGGCCGGAGCAACAACGGCGGTGCGGTTCTTGTGGTCGATGCTGGTGACGCGGCCCTGGATGAGTTCCGTCTGCTTGAGGTGCTGGCGGTGCGAGACGACGGCGTGGCGTGCCTCGATGTTGCCGCCGGCCACTTCGGGGAGGAAGGGCTGGTAGGTCATGTAGGGAAGGGGATCAACGACGGTGACGATGCCGCCGGCGTTCGCGATCTTCTTCTGCAGCTTGAGTGCTACGTACAGGCCGACGTATCCGCCGCCGACAACGAGAACACGGGGACGGTCAATGAGCTCAGGGGTGGTTGCCATAAGAATAGAGTACAGCACCTTGTGAAAATCTTCACTAACTATTTCCCGACGCTACGGATCGGCGCCGGAGGCTATTTCGGGGGGCTCGGATCCACGACGTCCACCACGCCGGTCGAGGTCTCGTCGGGCAGTTCCTGGGAGGTCCGGTAGGCGCGCCTCAATTGGACGGTGGCGCCCGCGACGATCGCCACGAAAAGCGAACCAAAGCCGATGACCACCGCGGCCGGAACCGCAGTGTCGGACTGCGATGGCGCCTTGGCCGCGGGAACTGTGGGATCCGCCAAGGTGGCCGCGGGAATGCTTGGTTTCGACGTTGACGGAGGCGTCGGGCTGCTGAGGTCGCCACGTCGATGGACCCGGATCCAGTCCGCAATGGATCCCACGGGATTGCTCGCTACCTCGGGTACATCGGCTTTCAGGGCCGCCTCGGCATTGAGGATGCCGTAGCCATAGATGGGGTCCTTGCCGGGCGCGCCTGCATCCTCGGCCGTCGACACAATCCTGTTGATGACCTGCTTGGCGCTCATATCAGGCCACTTCGAGCGGATAAGTGCCGCGACGCCGGAGACAATCGGCGCGGAGCCGGACGTGCCGGCCCAATCTTCATAGCTCCCACCGGGCAGTCCGCCCACCAGCTTCTCCGCGGGCGCCGAGACGCCGATGCTGATTCCCTGCGAAGAAGCGTCGACACTGGCCGTACGGTTCCGGTCGAGTCCCGCCACGGTCAGTACACCCGGAATCGTGGCCGGCGCGCCCACCTGGACGTTTCCGCCGATCCGGTTGCCCGCCGCGGCCACGATCACCACGTCCTTTTGTTCGGCATAGAGGAACGCCGCATCCCAGCTTTGGGGCCAATCAGGCGAGGTGCTGCCGAGGGAAATGTTGATGACCTTGGCGCCGTTGTCCACCGCCCATCGGACAGCTTCGGGAATCTGTTCCTGGTCCGTCTTGCCCGCCGGATTCGGCGAACCGAGCCAGGCGGAAACGGAGAGGATCTGGGCCTCGGGCGCGACGCCGACGATTCCGTCCGGACCGACGCCGGAACCGGGCGAAGGGGACGGCCCCGGCGACGGAGACGCCGATGGGCTGGCCGGAGCGTGTCCACGCCCTGCCAGCAGCGTGGCGACGAGGGTCCCGTGCTCAGGTTTGGCCCCGATGCTTTTCTGTCCGTTGGGGTCGCCCGCACCGGAAGCGTCGGTTCCTCCGACCACCGCGCCGTTGAGGTCGGGGTGTTGCCCGTCCACTCCGCTGTCGATGATGGCCACTTTCACCCCGGCGCCCTTTGATACCTGCCAGGCTGCGGAAATGCCGTACTCGTTGAGCCAGTATTCCTTGTCCCGCCAAGAGTCGGCGAACGCCGAAGGGGCAGTGAGCAGGGCCCCTGCAAGGCTTCCCCCGGCCAACATGGCCGCCAGCGCGGCCGATGCTGTCCGGCGGCGCCAACCGTGTGGCAACGTCATCAGCGAATACCCACTCTTACCGAGTACTCGGCATGCTCAGAATACTCAGCGCGATGCCGTCGAGGATGTCATGTTCGCTGGAGATAGCCGCAGTGATGGAGCCCTCTCCGAGCTCAGCCAAGCGTTGGAGGATGCGGCGCCAAACAAGGGCTCCGGCACCGATGACGTCGACGCGTCCGGGGTGCATGTAGGGTAGCCGGGCACGTTCCTCGCGGCTCATTTCCAACAAACTTGTGGCCGCGTCGCTGATGGTCTCCAGGTCCAGGCTGGCACCGTGGATGAGTGCGGGATCGTACTCGTCCAGGCCCAACGCGTGCGCGGTGATGGTGGTGACGGTACCGGCTACGCCCACGACGGCGGTGGCCCGGTCCAGCGGGACCGTGCGGGCCACGAGGTCCATGGCTGCGTCGACGTCGGCTTCCGCGGCGGCGATCTGCTCCGGCGTCGGAGGGTCGCTGCGAAGGTGCCGCTCGGTCAGCCGCACGCAGCCGATGTCGACGGATTTGGCGGCAATGACGCCGTCGGAGTCTCCGAGGACGAATTCGGTGCTTCCACCGCCAAGGTCCACCACAAGCACAGGGTCCTTGCCGCGCGAAGGCAGCACGCTGCTTGCGCCGGCGAAGGACAGCGAGGCTTCTTCGTCACCGGAGATGACCTCGGGTTCGACGCCCAGCAGCCCCCGTATCCCGTCAACAAAGACGTCCCGGTTACGGGCGTCCCGGCTGGCAGAGGTCGCCACGAAACGGATGCCCCGGGCTCCGTGATGGCGGATCAGCTCGGCGTAGTCGGCGGTCGCCGCAAAGGTCCGCTCAAGCGCCTCAGGGGCGAGTTCGCCGGTGGCGTCAACCCCTTGGCCGAGGCGCACCACGCGCATCTCGCGGACAACGTCCCGCAAGGGAGACCCGGAGTCCGTGCCGTTGGAATCCGCGATCAGGAGGCGAATCGAATTGGTCCCGCAGTCAATCGCAGCTACGCGGTTCATACGTTGAGCCCCCCTGCGGATGGTTCCCCTGATGGCTCTGTCGCGTGGGAGGACTTGGATTTGCGGACGGGGGCGGGACGGCCCACGATGTTCGGCAGGCCCTGCGGTCCGTGGCGGCTGAGGTCCTTGGACGGGGCCTCCCCCGCACTGTCCCATGCGCCGTCGCAATAGCAGCGGTCCGCGGTCCACCATTCGCTAATCGCCCCGATGGCCTCGTCGCCGAGCGGATTGACGCCGGGACCGGCGGCCAGGGAGTGGCCGACCAGCACGTGCAGGCACTTGACGCGGGTAGGCATGCCGCCGGCCGAGACCCCTGCGATTTCCGGAACGTCTCCCGTGCCGGCACGTCCGGCAATCTCGTCACGCGCCTGGAGATAGGCTTCGTGGGCGCTCCTGTAAGCCGCAGCCAAAGGCTCGTCCGCGGTGAGCCGTTCGTTCATCTCATTCATGAGCCCGCCGGCTTCCAGCCGCGACACGGCGGCGGTGATGACGGGGTGCGTCAAGTAGAACGTTGTGGGAAACGGGGTGCCATTGCTCAAGCGCGGAGCGGTTGCAGCGACCAGCGGGTTGCCGCAGACGCAGCGCGCCGGGATTTCGACGACGTCGCGCACCGGCCGTCCGAGCTGGCGGCTGAGGATTTCGAGATCGTGTGCTGATGGCTTGCGGGACTCCTGCGATGCAGGTGCCGAGTTGTCTTCCACTGGCGCTGCCATCCTTCCTGCCCTTTTTGGCCGCGCCCATCAGGGCGCGACGGCGGCGGGCACCGCGTCTAGTCTGTTGCCGAGCGCCTGATGGATTCCCACAGGCCGTCCACCCATGGCAGGTTGGACGGGCTTCCGGAAGCTCCTGAACTGGTGCTCCCACCCGGTGTGCCGGCGGGAACGTCTCCACCAAACACCCAGTAGCCAGCTTCACCCGGCATAACCATGTTAATGCGGTCCCGGGCTTGTTGTTTCACGTAGTTGGGGTCCTGCCACCGCGTGATCTGCTTCTGGAGGCTGGCCTGCTCGGCCTGTTTGCTGGCAATGTCGGCTTCCAGGCCGGAGATTTCGGCCTTTTTCTCCAACCAGATCTTCACTGTGGGAGCGAGCATGATAGTGATCGCTATCATCACCACAGCGAGGGCAAGCATACGGCCGGAGAACGCCTTCGCGGGCACAGGGCGCGCGCCGTGGTCCTTGTCGGAGTGCGAGGATCCGGCACCGGATGCCTTGCTGGATGCCTTGCCGACAACCGGGGTGTTTCCCGAACGTCCCGGTTTCGCAGCACCACCAACCTTGGATCCGGAAGGGGCTTTGCTTTGGGTGCCGCCTTCGGCTTTGGCATTGGACGGCGTCCTGGACCCTGCATGAACCGGTGCCTCTTGCTGGGCGGCGGATGCCTTGCGGGACTCGCCGAAGTCGGCACGGATGACATGGCCGCCGTCGGGGTTCTTTTGGGGCGAGCGGCCGAGGGCATCTGCCCGGGGGACCTTGGGGCGGCGGGTGGCCATGACACTCCTGTAATGCCTGGTGCTTGCCTGGCGGGTTGCTGCGCGTTGCGTTCCTCACGGAGCCTGCGGTTTGCCGAAGTGCTCGCACATTTCGTTAAACAGAACCGGTGGCTATGGTCTTTCCACCATAGCCACCGGTCAGCTGTTTCAGCGGATACTAGCCCTTGAAACGCGGGAAAGCGCTGCGGCCGGCGTAGCGGGCGGCGTCGTCGAGTTCTTCTTCGATGCGCAGCAGCTGGTTGTACTTGGCGACGCGCTCGGAGCGGGCCGGGGCACCGGTCTTGATCTGGCCCGCGTTGGTGGCAACGGCGATGTCAGCAATGGTGGTGTCCTCGGTTTCGCCGGAGCGGTGCGAGGTGATGGTGGTGTAACCGGAGCGCTGGGCCAGGGAAACGGCGTCCAGGGTTTCCGTCAGGGAACCGATCTGGTTGACCTTGACGAGCAGGGAGTTGGCCGTGGCGGAGTCGATGCCCTGCTGCAGGCGGATCGGGTTGGTGACGAAGAGGTCGTCGCCAACTAGCTGGACCTTGTCACCGATGGTGTCGGTAAGGGTCTTCCAGCCTTCCCAGTCATTTTCGTCCAGCGGGTCCTCGATGGAGACCAGCGGGTAATCGGCAACGAGTTCGGCATAGTAGGCGCTCATCTCGGTGGCTGAGAGTGCCTTGCCTTCGAACTGGTAGGCGCCGTCCTTGTAGAACTCGGAGGAGGCGACGTCCAGCGCGAGGGCGATGTCCTTGCCCGGGGTGTAGCCGGCGTTCTTGATGGCTTCCTGGATCAGGTCCAGTGCGGCACGGTTGGACGGCAGGTTCGGAGCGAAGCCGCCTTCGTCGCCGAGGCCGGTGGAGAGGCCTTTGGCCTGCAGGACCGCCTTGAGGTTGTGGTAGACCTCAACGCCCCAGCGCAGGCCTTCGGAGAAGGTCTCGGCGCCGATCGGGGCGATCATGAATTCCTGGATGTCGACGTCCGAGTCGGCGTGGGAGCCACCGTTGAGGATGTTCATCAGCGGGACGGGCAGGACGTGGGCGTTCGGGCCGCCCAGGTACTTGTACAGGGGCAGGTCCGCGGAGGCGGCGGCCGCGTTTGCCACGGCGAGGGAAACGCCGAGGATGGCGTTCGCGCCGAGCTTGCCCTTGTTCGGGGTGCCGTCGAGGTCGATCATGGCCTGGTCGATGCTGCGCTGGTCCGTGGCGTCGAAGCCGATCAGGGCCGGGGCGATTTCGTCGATGACCGCGTCAACGGCCTTTTGGACGCCCTTGCCGAGGTAACGGCCCTTGTCGCCGTCGCGCAGTTCGACGGCTTCGTGCTCGCCGGTGGAAGCACCGGAGGGAACTGCCGCGCGGCCGATCTGGCCATCGGAAAGCAGAACTTCAACTTCTACTGTCGGGTTTCCGCGGGAATCAAGGATCTCGCGGGCGTGGATGGCATCGATAAGCGCCATGGACTGCTCCTTATGGTGAAGCGATTTACTGGGAATCTTGAGGGAAATTCTCGACGTCCTCGTCGCCACTAGCCTAGTCGAGACCGGCCAAGGTTACGGAACAGCGTCGGAACCCTCACGTTTTGTGGCTTCGCCGTCGCGGCCCTGGTATCGGCGGACGGCACCGCGCAGGGCCCGTTCGGCGTCGAAGCCCTTCTCCCGCGAGCCCGCGACGACGGCGAGCAGCAAGTCTCCAAGCGCAGCTTCGGAGTCGGGAACCTCCACCGCCGCGACTGGACGGCCGCCGCGTTCAGGACTGCCCGAGCGCTCTGAGCGGGCTGCGCGGTCAAGCGACTTTTGCGCCAAGGCGAGGGCGGGAAGGTGCGGTGGAATGCCTTCGAAGGGATTCGAACGCCCGGGCTTCTCGGCCTTCTTCACGGCGTCCCACTTTTCGACGATCTCCTCCACGGTTGCCGGGAAGGATTCCTGCAAGGACCCGTCCGGTTTGAACACGTGGGGATTGCGCCGCACCATCTTGTCCGTGATGGCGCGCGCGACGTCGTCGAAGGTGAATTGTCCTTGCTCCTCGGCGAGCCGGGCGTGCAGCACCACTTGGAGCAGCACGTCGCCCAGCTCGCCGCGGAGTTCGTCGGATGTATCGGAACCGGACGCGCCGGCCTCGATCGAATCGACTACCTCGTACGCTTCCTCGATCAGGTACTCGACCAAGGACTCGTGGGTCAGCGCCCCCATCCAAGGACAGTGCTCGCGCAAAGAGGCAATCGTCCCCAGCAGCTCCACGACAGGACTTTCAGGAGAACTGGCACCCGAAGGAGTTTGTTCAGCCAAGGTTGGCGTAGGCGTCGTTGATGTACTCAACCAACGCTTCTTTTTCGTCCAACGGCAGGAACGACGACTCGGCGGCGTTGAGGGTCAGTTCGAGGAGGTCATCGAGATCGTAGTCGAAGGTCTCCACGAGGAGCTCGAACTCGTCCGTGAGCGTCACACCGCTCATAAGGCGGTTGTCCGTGTTGATCGTGACGTTGAAGCCCAACTGGTAGAGCATGTCCAGCGGGTGGTTCTCGATGCCTTCGCCGAAGTTCGCGATCGCGCCGGTCTGCAGGTTGGAGGAAGGGCAGATTTCCAGCGCAATTCCACGGTCACGGACCCAGCCGGCCACTTCACCCAAGGTGACCATGCCGACGGTGTCCTCGGCGTCGTCGTCGGCTTCTTCGCCCTCGGCGTCTTCGAACTCAACGGTGATGTCCTCCGCGATGCGCACGCCGTGACCCAATCTCAGGGCGCGGCCGTCCACAAGGGCGGACTGGATGCTTTCCAGGCCCGCGGCTTCGCCGGCGTGGACCGTGGCCGGGAAGTTGTGCTCGGCCAGGTAGGTGAACGCGTCCTTGAAGCGGGAAGGCAGGAAACCGTCTTCGGCTCCGGCGATGTCAAAGCCGACAGCTCCGTTGTAGCGGTGGCGCACTGCGAGCTCGGCAATCTCCTGGCCGCGGTCCGCGTGGCGCATCGCCGTGATGAGCTGGCCCACCTGGATCTGGCGGCCTGACTCCTCAACGGCGTCGACGCCGGCGTCGAGCCCTTCCTGGACAGCGTCCACAACCTCGTCCAGGGTGAGGCCCTTCTGCAGGTGCTGCTCAGGTGCCCAACGGATCTCGCCGTACACGACGCCGTCGTCAGCCAAGTCTTCGACGAATTCCTTGGCGACGCGCGCCAGGCCTTCCTTGGTCTGCATGACGGCAATCGTGTGGTCAAAGGTTTCGAGGTAGCGGACCAAAGAACCGGAGTCTGCGGACTCACGGAACCACTGGCCCAGCGCTACGGGATCCGTGGAAGGCAGGGTGTGGCCGACGGCCTCCGCCAGCTCGATGATGGTGGCCGGGCGCAGTCCCCCGTCCAGATGGTCGTGAAGGGAAACTTTCGGCAGGCTCTTCAGGTCGAAGTCAAGGGCAGGGGCGGCATCAACAATAGGCTCAGTCACGTCTCAACTCTAGGGGGACGGAAGAAGCTTAGCCAGCAGGGTTTGAGCGGTCGACGCCGGCCGTCGCGTTAACCGCGGTTCCCGCGTCTGCTGCGGCTGCTTCCGCGGAGGCCGCTTCCTTCTTCTCGCCGTCTTTCTTTTCGAGATGCTTGTGCCACCAACGCAGGCTGTGGTCCACGATGACGCCGAGTACCACGGCGAATGCCACCGCAATCCCCACGCCGAGGAGCGGGTTGTTGTGCACCCAGTGGCCGGCCAGCGATCCAATGCCGATCGAATAGCCTACCCAGGTGAAGCAGGCGAAGGCGTCCAGGAAGAAGAAGGTCTTGTGGCGGAAGCCGGTCTGTCCGGCGACGTAGTTCACCGCCACCCGGCCCCAGGGGATATACCGGGCGGTGAAGATCAGCACGGCGCCGCGCTTGTCCAACTCGTAGTGCGCCCACGCGAACATCTTCTGGACCTTCGGCTTGCGCATCCATTTCCAGCGGTCCAGGCCGATCTTGCGGCCCAGCATATAGGCCATGTTGTCGCCGGCCATGGCCCCGACAAGCGCGGTGGCGCCAAGGAGCCACAGGTTGGGCTCACCCCGGTGCATCGCAAGGGCCGAGAGCCCGACGATCGCGGTCTCACTGGGAAGGATCGTGGCAAAGCCGTCGATGAAAAAGAAAACCAGGAGCACCGGGTAGATCCACGGTTGCCCGGCGGCATGCTCGAGCATGTGGTTCATGAAGTCCACGCAGGCATTGCTCCTCAAGGAAAGTCACACGGTCGCGTGACATAGATCGCTATCCAGTGTCCCACGGCCCGGGCGTCGTTCGCTACGCCCCGGCCGGGTGGAACACAATTTAAGGCTAGCTCGAAAGTCGAAATGGAAGCATCCCCCCATGGAGGGATCTTCCGGTGCCAGGCACGTCGTACCAAGGGAGGAGATGGCTCCCCCCTGCCGTGCCTGCTACACGACCGATTCCTCTTCGGGCTCCCCGGTTTCTTCGTCCTCTACGGTGGCGGGCGTGGCCCCGCGGACTTTGCTGATGATCCGGTCCACGATGATTCCCAGGATGACGGCAGCGACGATCGCGATGACCGCCCCGAGCAGGTGGTTGTGCTCGAACCATTGGCCGAAGAACACACCGATGGCCACCGAATAACTGGCCCACAGGACGGCGGACATAGCCGTGAGCGCCACAAACATGCCGTGCGGGAAGTGGGTTGCTCCGGCTGTGAGGTTGACGGCCACCCGGCCGATGGGGATGAACCGGGCCACCATGATCAGTGATGCGGCCCGCCGTCGTAGTTCCCTCCCGGCCCAGCGGAAGGCACCCTGCATCCTTTGGGAACGCATCCACCGCCATCGGCGTACACCTACTTTGCGGCCAATCAAGTAGGCGATGTTGTCACCTGTGAAGGCCCCAAGGGCTCCCACCAGGATCAGCAGCCACGTGTTGGGCATCCCTGCGGTCACGGAGACTGCCGCGAGTCCCACCACCATCGACTCGCTGGGAATGGGCGGGAAGAAACCGTCGATCACGCAGCAGGCAAAAACCAGGAGCAAGACCCAAGGCTGCCCAGCCGCGGCGAGGATGAAGTCGTTGATGGCTTGCACGGTCTTCCTAACGAACGGCCGCAGGGAATGTCTCCCGGGCATTCCGGAATGCCCGGGAGATCAGCCTAGGAGATCCGGTCGATGATGAGCCGTTGCGCCGGCCGTGAGCCTTCCGGCGCGATGAGCACAGCCCCGTCCAAGGCTTCCTTGGCCCTGTCGAACTTTTCCGGGGTGTCGGTGAGGAGGGTCATGAGTGGCTCCCCCGCCCGGACCAAGGCGCCCGGTTTGGCGTGCATCCGCACCCCTGCGCCGGCCTGGACGATGTCTTCCTTTCGGGCGCGTCCAGCGCCGAGGCGCCACGCAGCCACGCCCACCGCCAAGGCGTCGAGCTCCACCAGGACGCCGTCGGCCGGAGCCGGGATGACCTCGGATTCCCTGGCCACGGGCAGGGCCGCGCGCGGATCGCCGCCCTGGGCTTCGATCATGCGGTTCCAGACATCCATCGCGCGGCCATCCTTGAGGGCGGCCGCGGGGTCGGCGTCGTGCACTCCGGCGCAGGCGAGCATCTCTTCGGCGAGCCTGACGGTCAGCTCGACGACGTCTTCCGGACCGCCGCCCGCGAGCACCTCCACCGATTCCTCCACCTCGATGGCATTGCCCGCGGTCAGGCCCAGCGGGGTCCCCATGTTAGTCAGGAGCGCCACTGTGTTGACGCCCGCATCCTTGCCCAGGGCCACCATGGTTTCGGCCAGCTCCCGGGCACGGGCTTCGTCCTTCATGAATGCCCCGGAACCCACCTTCACGTCGAGCACCAGGGAGCCGGTGCCTTCGGCGATCTTCTTGCTCATGATGGACGAGGCAATCAGAGGAATGGCTTCCACGGTGCCCGTGACGTCGCGCAGGGCATAGAGCTTCTTGTCCGCCGGAGCCAAACCCGTGCCGGCGGCGCAAATGACCGCACCCACGTCCTGCAGCTGGGCCAGGATTTCCTCGTTGCTCAGGTTCGCCCGCCATCCGGGGATCGCCTCGAGCTTGTCGAGCGTGCCACCCGTGTGGCCCAGTCCCCTCCCGGAAAGTTGGGGAACCGCCACCCCGAAGACCGCCACGAGCGGCGCCAGCGGAAGGGTGATTTTGTCCCCGACTCCCCCGGTGGAGTGTTTGTCCGTGGTGGCTTTCACGCCGCCGTCGGGACGCCGAAGGCTGGAGAAGTCCATCCGCTCGCCCGAGGCGATCATCGCCTCGGTCCAGCGCGAGATCTCGGCACGGTCCATCCCGTTGAGCAGGATCGCCATGTTCAGGGCTGCCATTTGCTCGTCGGCAATGACGCCGCGGGTGTAGGCATCGATGGTCCAGTCGATCTGCTCCGGGCTTAGGGTTCCCTTGTCCCGCTTGATGCTGATGATCTGTACGGCATCAAAAGCTTCAGTCTGTGTCACCGGTTCTCCTCCAGGTTGTCGGGACCGAAGGCATCTGGCAGCACTTGGTCCATGGTCTTGATGCCCTGCGTTGTCATGAGTTGCATGCCGGGTGCCCGGAATTCATACAGCAATTGCCTGCAACGGCCACACGGCATGAGGACATTGCCTTTGCCGTCGACGCAATAGAACGCCCGCAATCTGCCGCCGCCACCCATGTGGAGGTCCCCCACCAGGGCGCACTCGGCGCACAGCGTGAGTCCATAGCTGGCGTTCTCGACGTTGCATCCGCTGACGATCCGCCCGTCCTCGGTGAGGGCAGCCGCCCCCACCGGGAACTTCGAATACGGAGCGTAGGCCTTCCCCATGGCGGCGACCGCGGCGGCTTCGAGGGCCGCCCAGTCCACCTCGGTACCCTTGAGCGCCACGGTCAGCCCTTGACGTACGGTATGCCGCTCGCCGCCGGCGGCCGGGACCTGCCCACCAATCCAGCGACGGCGAAGACCGTCAAGGCGTAAGGCAACATGGCCATGAACTGGCTCGGCACAGGCGATCCGATGATGGTGATGACGCTCTGCAGGTTGTCCGCGAAGCCGAACAGCAACGCCGCCAGGAAGGCGCCGATCGGGTTCCAGCGCCCGAAGATCAATGCCGCCAACGCGATATACCCACGGCCACCGGACATGTCCTTGCTGAACGCATCCACGGATACGAGCGTGAAGAACGAGCCGCCAATGCCCGCAATCGCACCGCCCATGAGCACGTTCCAGAATCGGGTCCGGTTGACGTTGATGCCCACGGTGTCGGCCGCCTGCGGATGCTCGCCAACGGCCCGCACGCGCAGCCCCCACTTCGTGTGGAAGAGGCCGAGGTAAACGACGATCACTGCGATGTACATCAAATAGCCCACGAGGGACTGGTGGAACAGGATGGGGCCGATGATGGGGATATCGGACAGGAAGGGAATGTCCACCGGAGGCAAGCGCCCCGGCTTGTTGAGTCCATCCGGGTCCGCCGTCAGCAGCGTCGAAAAGAGGAAGCTCGTCAGTCCGCTGATGAGGACGTTGAGCACGACGCCCACGATGATCTGGTTGACGAGGTACTTGATGCTGACCACAGCCAGGACCAAGGAGACAAGCGTTCCGGCGACGGCCGCCGCGACCAGCCCGGCGTAGACGTTGCGCGTCACCGTGGCAACGACGGCTGCGGAGAATGCTCCCAGCAGGAGCTGGCCCTCAATGGCAATGTTGACCACGCCGACGCGTTCGCACAGGACGCCGGAAAGGGATCCGAAGACCAGCGGCACGGCCAAGGTGACGGATCCTGCGATCAGTCCGGCGAGGGAGATCGACGGCTCATCGCCATTTCCGCCAGCCACGATCCAGACCATGAACCCGATGAGGAACACGGCGGCAAAGGTGCCGCCCACCCAGCGGGGTACGGCCCTCTTCGCCTGGGTGAGGTACACCGTGTAGCCGGCCAGGCCCAGGAGAATCACGGCAGCGATCCAGCCGATGGCCGCGGAAGGGAGCGTGACCTTTGAAACCTTTGCCACGCCGAGCGCGGCGAGGCCGAGGACCACGACGGCGGCGACGGTGGAGGCGGGCAGCCAACCGGGTACCGTGCCGGAAACTGACGCGCGGCCTGAACGACGGCGGACGAACCACAGATATCCGAGTCCAGCCGAAAGCAGAAGGGCCAGGACGAACGTGACCAAAGCGGCGACACTTGAGGCCGCTTCATTGGCCGCCTCGGCAATGCCGAAGCCTGCAGATTTCGAATTGGACATGAAACCGAACAGCACGGTTCCCAGGATTGCGAGGAGGGACAATCCGATGCCGGCCTTCCAGCTCACCAGCTCCGTGGCGCCCGTCTTTCTCGGGCTCGCCGGGGCGTTGCCGGCGGGTGTGCCACCGCCGGGCTGAGTTGTTGTGGTGCTCATGCTGTTGCAGCTCCGCTCTCGATTTTTCCGGAGGGGATGGTTCCGGAGCCGGGGCCGCCGGTGGCCTTCTTCTTTTTGCGCGGGTTCAGTCCAAAGATCGCGCGCACGAGCGGCGGTGCCGCAATGAACAGGACGATCAAGGACTGGATGACCAGGACGATGTCGATGGGGGTCTGGGTTTCGGCCTGCATCGCGACGCCTCCTGCGCGGAACGCGCCGAACAGGAGCCCGGCGAAGAAGGTTCCCCACGGCGTCGAACGTCCGAGCAATGCGACCGTAATGGCATCGAAGCCAATGGAAGCCGCGACGCCCCCCGAGAGGTACTTCTCCGTCCCGGATACCTGCGCAATGCCGGCCAGGCCCGCAAGCGCACCCGCAATCGCCATCACCAGGATCACGGCGCGGGGAACGTTGATACCAGCGGTGCGTGCCGCGCTCTGGTTGGCGCCCACGGCCCGGAATTCAAAGCCGAGCGTGGAGCGCTTCAGGAGCCACCAGACGAAAACCGTTGCCAGCACTGCCAAGAGGAATCCGGCATGGAGCCTGAACTGGGGTCCGAGCAACTCCGGAAACAGTGCCGATTGGTCCAGGAAGGGCGAGATCGGGTTGGTGGAGCCCTTGCGCTGGAAAGCGGGAGTGGTCAACAGGAACAGGAGCAGGAAGTTGGCGATGTAGTTCAGCATGATGGTCACGATGACCTCATGGGCACCGGTCCGGGCCTTGAGCAGCCCGACGACGCCGCCCCACACCGCGCCGCCGATGAATCCGGCAACGATGACAAGCAACAGGTGAACGAGGAAAGGCAGGTGCCAGGTGAATCCCACGTAGGCGCCGAACAGGGCACCGAAGATGATCTGGCCTTGCGCACCGATATTGAACAGCCCGGCACGGAAGGCCAGGGCCACGCCGAGTCCAGCCAGGATCAGGGGCGTGGACACCGTCAGGGTCTCAGTGATCGGGTACAGCTGGGCTGCGGCGTCGGCCCCGGCCCAGTTGAATATGGCGCCCTGGACCAACGCCACGTAGGGCCTGAAGACCTCGGTAAGCATGTCCCCCGGCTGCGCGAAGAAGTAACCTGCTGTCTCGGCGACTTTGGGGTTGGTCACGGCCATCAGGATTCCGCCGAGCACAATCGCGAGGAGCACGGACAACACCGAGACCATGGCGTTTCCGGTCACGATCTGCCGGAAGACCGAACCACCGGCGGCGTGCGGGATCTGTCCGCCCTGGCTGGCAGCCGGAATTACTGACGGGGCCATTGCGCCGTCGGCCGTGTCCAGCGCGACATCCAGGACGACCTCGTCGTCCAGAGTCTCCGGGCGCTCCGGCTCGGCCTCGTTTTCCTGCCGAGGGGTATTGGACTCAGACATGGGTTCCTCCCTCGAGGGTCTTGTGCGCAGTCAGTTCTGCCTCATGTTCCGGAACGCCGGCCATCATCAAGCCCAGCACATCGCGGGAGGTACCGGCCGGAACAATCCCGACCAGCTTTCCCCGGTAGAGGACGGCGATCCTGTCAGCGAGTTCGAGCACTTCATCGAGCTCGGTGGACACGATCATCACGGGAGTTCCGTTGTCTCGTTCGGCAATGACCCGCTTGTGCACGAATTCGATGGAGCCGACGTCGAGCCCTCGGGTGGGCTGCGATGCGATGAAGAGCCTCAACGGCCTGGAAAGCTCCCGGGCCAGGACCACCTTTTGCTGGTTGCCTCCGGAGAGCGTACCCACGGCGACATCGATCGACGGCGTCCGCACATCGAACTCCTCGACCTTCTTCTCCGCGTGCGAAGCAATCAAGGCCGGTTTCATGCCGATGCCTTGGGCGAAAGGCGCCTTGTCGTAAAGGTCCAGGATCATATTCTCGGAAATGGAGAACGTTCCCACCAGGCCGTCGATCTTGCGGTCCTCAGGGACGAACCCGACGCCGGCGGACAAGACCTGCTTGACGCTCTTGCCGAGAAGTTCGACGCCGTCGAGGACGATGGACCCGGTGACGTGCTGCTGGACGCCGAGGATGGCTTCCGTGAGCTCCGTCTGGCCGTTGCCCTGGACACCGGCGATGGCGAGCACTTCACCCTTGGCGATGTCGAAGCTCAGCCCGTCCACGACGTGCTGGCCATTGTGGTCCACAACCGTAAGGTCCCGGACCTTGAAGGTCGCTTCACCCGGTTGGGCGGGTTTCTTTTCCAGGGTCAGGCTGACCGCGCGGCCAACCATCGCCGAGGCGAGTTCCGTAGGGGACGCCGAAGGATCGGCCGAGCCCACCACTTTCCCCCGCCGGATCACCGTGATGATGTCCGAAATTTCCTTGACCTCACGCAATTTGTGCGAAATGAAGACAATTGACTTTCCGGCTGCTTTGAGCTGGCGGATGATGTCCAGGAGCTCATCGGTTTCCTGCGGAGTGAGAACCGCGGTCGGTTCATCGAGAATCAGGACTTCGGCGTCGCGCACGAGTGCCTTGATGATCTCTACCCGCTGCTGGACGCCCACGGGCAGGTCTTCCACGAGGGCATCGGGGTCGACATGGAACCCGTATTGCTTGGAAATCTCGGAGATTCTCCGGCGGGTTTCATCCAAGTTCAGGAAACCGGCTGCCTTGGTGGCTTCGTTTCCCAACGCGACGTTTTCGGCGACGGTGAATACCGGAATCAGCATGAAGTGCTGGTGGACCATTCCGATCCCGGCCGCCATGGCATCGCCGGGACCCTTGAAAACGACCGGCTTGCCGTCGACCAGGATTTCGCCGTCGCTGGGGTCGTAGAGTCCGTAAAGGACATTCATCAGGGTGGATTTACCGGCACCGTTTTCGCCCAGGAGGCAATGGACTTGGCCGGGTTCAACCACCAGATCGATGTGGTCATTGGCTACAAGGGACCCGAAGCGTTTCGTGATCCCTTTCAGTTCGAGTTTCAAAACTCCAACCCATCTATAAAGGATGGCTCCTCGTCATCACCGTGCTCCCAGCATAGTGCTCGGCAAAGGAGTGTCGAAGAGCAAATTGAAGGCAACGCAGAACGCGCCGCCCCTCTGCCAAAACTCGGCTGAAGGGCAGCGCGATGCGGTTTAGCCCGGATTTTTACTTGGGGCTGGACTTCGATTCGACCTTGACTGCGCCGGAGATGATGTCCTTCTTCAACTGGTCAAGATCGCTCTTCATGTCTGCCGGAACAGCGGAGTCGAGATCGTGGAACGGGGCAAGCGCCACGCCCCCGTTGTCGAGGGTGCCGACATACGGGCTGGGGTCGAACTTGCCTTCCTTGTCGGCCTTGATGACCGTCTCCACGGCCGTCGCCATGGTTTTCTGGACCGACGTCAGGATGACCGACTTGTAGGCGGGTGCGGTCAGGTAGCCGTCCGAGTCGACCCAGATCAGCTTTGCGTCCGTGCCCTTTGCCTTGGCGTCAAGGATCGCGCTTCCGGCGCCCGCTCCAACAGGTCCAGCGACGGGAAGGACCACGTCCGCCCCCTGGTCAAGGAATCCCTGGGTGAGGACCTTGCCCTTGTCGACCTGCTTGAAGTCGCCGACGAACGTTCCGTCCTGCTTGTCCTTGTCCCAGCCAAGCAGCTGGACGGACTTGCCCTTCTTCTGGTTGTAGTACTTCACGCCGTCAGAGAAGCCATCCATGAAGATGCTCACGGTGGGGATGTTGAGGCCACCGAAGGTCGCAACCTTGCCCGTTTTGGACGTGCCGGCGGCGAGGTACCCGGCCAGGAACGCGGCCTGGGCGGTGTTATAGACAATCGGCTTGACGTTCTTCGGGAAGGTGGGGTCCGAGTAGTCGATGATGGCGAAGTGGCTGTTGGGGTTCGCCGTCGCGATGTTCTTCGTGGCGTCGCCAAGCAGGAAGCCGACCGTAACCGTCAGCTTGCAGCCTTGTTGGACCATGGAACGAAGGTTGGGGTCGTAGTCCGTGTCGGCCTTGGACTGGACGTGCTTCTCCTGGATGCTCAGGTCCTTGGCTGCTGCCTGAAGGCCCTCGAAGCCTGACTGGTTGAACGACTTGTCATCGAAGCCGCCGGAGTCGGACACCATGCATGCGGTGTAGTCCGACTTGGTGGCGCTGCCCGAGCTCGAAGCAGACGGTGCGCTACCGCAGCCTGCCAGCAAAAGTGCAGCGGCGCCCGCAGTTGCGACGCCCGCAAATGAACCGCGCTTTAGTGTGGCACGCAGTGATTGCTTCAATTTTCCTCCAGGAAGAAAGTGATTGATGCTACGACAGTTGGTCAATGAGTGTCCGTTTCGAAAACTCGAGTCTGAAATTCTGTTTTCACTGATGCTTCGCAGCACTGCGCCTGGGGCGCACTGATGGCACAACTTTAGTGGGATTGAACACACCCGGGTAACACAAAAGCCCAACAACCCGAAGATTGTTGAGCTTTTGTTACCAAGCAGTAGCGGAACTCCCAGCGAACGGTCCTAGGATGCCCGTTCCCAAGCGCGCGAACTGGCAGCAGATGACCCAAAAATCGC